>QIKT01000230.1 GCA_003233095.1 Oceanospirillales bacterium
AGGTTGGCGACAGTTTCTGTGCACCATTATACACCACAATCATCTATTATCATAATGAAATCAATAGCTTGTACTTTCTGAGCAGGCTCTATGTAACGAAAAAGATCCAAAAATCTGGCCAAATTCGAGTTTTCCGCAGTAGATCATGTCAAGTCCGACAGGCTCCTGGCTGCTGTCAATCAAGTCGGCCGCCAGGTCAAGCCCGGTTACCGTTCCATCCACAATTTCTGCTCCGGTGACGCTGCTATCCTGATTGACTGCGGCGACAAACGATCCGGCAATGCAGCCACCACTGACCCGCTGCTGCATCTGGGCCGGGTTGATCTCCTGATCGCCCACGCTGCCAGCGGTGACAAACTCGGCGTGCAGGGCATAGGGGGTGGCGGTGAGCTTCTGGCGTGGCGATAGTCCAGTGAAACTACCGGTGTCTACGCCATCGCGGACGCTGATTTCCAACCACAGTTGGTCGCCGGCGAATGGGCCGATGCCAAAATCCAGTTCGGTGGTCAACACGCCATTGGTGACGGTGACGTTTTCGACAATTAGCGGCGGAGCCGCCGATGCCCCCGGATTGGCCGCATCATACTACTCAAACTGGAAGTCGAACTCGCCGTTGGCGGGTAAACTGCTGACCTGTAACTCGCCCTGGCAGGTAATACCAGCGCCCAGGGGCGCGGCGTTTGCGCCGGCAAGCGCCGACAGCAAGATCAGTGCAGCGCGCAACCCGGGACAGGCGCTTCTTCGCTTTTCGCTATTCAAACCCATTACTGAAAATCTCCACGTCGCCAACAATGGCGCCGTTGCCGGCCAGATTGAAGAGGTACGTGCCCTCATCGGGATCGTCGTTTGGTATGATGAGCGTGCCGATGACAGAGCCCAAAACGTTCGGGCTGAAGCTCACGGCAATATGGGTGCTGACACCTGCGCCCAACACGGTGCTCGCTGGTTGACTGACGCTGAAGCCGGCGCCGATGATCGACACGGGATTGGTGATATTGATGGTACTCAGGCCCGCGTTGCTGATGGTAAAGGTTCGCACTCGGGTCTCCGCGATTGTCACATTGCCAAAATTGGTGCCGTCAGCTGCATCGGGCGTCGTATCGCCATTGACGATGCTGGTGCCGTTGCCGGTGACATCGATCTCGGCGATTGCCACGTTGAAGTTGCCGATCATCGCGGCAGACCCCGCATTGGCGCCGGTGATGGCCAGATCAAAGATCTGATTGGCGTTCAGGGCGATGCTGTAGCTGCCGTTATCGCCTACGTCCCAACTGCCGCCCGGTGGCGTCAGTGTATAGGTCACTGTGTTGCCCGTGCTGCTCGCGCCAGTGATGTTTAACGGTCCGGGGGTGACGCTGATATCGCCAGTATCAAAAGAAGTCTGATCGATTGGTGCGTCATCGATGTAGGTGATCACCAACTCATAACTTGTGTCGCCCGGGGCGATGACATCCGGTGCACTGTCGAGTATCGCCTGCGGACCGAATATATCAGCAAACTCGAAGGCGCCAATATCGCAAATGGCGTTGGTGTCGCTGTTGCCATCAATCGGCCTGGGCATTCCGGTCTGGTCGAAGCTGATCGGGACACTATCGCAAGTGGCCTGATCACCGGCATCGATGACCGGGCTGCCGGGCAGCACGGCGTGGGTAGGGGTCGTGCCGCCGTTGTCTTGCAACGGCCCCAGCAGCGGATCGCCGCTGAGCAGGTTGACCTGATTTGTGGTGCAATTGCCATCGTCAATCAGGTTGTTGATGTTGGTCAGAAGGCTACCGGTTCGACAATCGTTGCCAACATGACCGCTAATGATGTTGTTGGTCAGGTGAAGGTTACCCGTACTGAATACACCAACACCGCTGGTGGTTTCGAATGTGTTGGTCAAGGTGTTATTGGTCACTGTGTTGTTGGTCAGGAAGGCGTTTCCGTCGGCTAATATCCCGCCTGCAAATGAACCCGGATCGTTTCCGAATGAACCTGCGTTGTTGCCCGACACGGTGTTGTTGTTCATGATCAACGTATCAAACCCCCGCATAAGAATCGCACCAGCGCGGGGGACGTTCGAAGACTCGCCACCTTCTGCACTGTTGCCGGTGAAGGTATTGTTGGTCAGAGTCAGGACTTCTGTCGCAGCTTCGCCGATGTGAGCGATGGCGCCCCCCCGTAGCGCGATATTGCCCGACAGGATGGATTCATTGATGGTCAGGTTTACATAGCTCAAAATTGCGCCGCCCAAAAAATGATCCGAAAAACCATCAGAGAACGTCAACCCGTCCAGGGTGACATTGATGGCGGTTTGCGTGTTACGCAGCTGGAAAATCCGCGAGTTACCACCGCCGGAGAGGGTCATCAGGTCCGCACCCGGTCCCTGGATAGTCAATGATGAGCTGATCAGTATTTCCGTATCCAGGGTAATGACGCCGGGCACAATCGACGGATCGAAGCTGATGATGACCTCGCGAAAGCCCGCGTCACATTCCCCCGTCAGCATGCCACTGGGGGCGCCGGTCCTGGCCGCTATCTCGGCTTCGCGCAACGAGCATTGGCCATCATCGCCGACTGTATCGAGCAGCGTGTTGACCACCAGCATGGATTGCGGGGGCAATTGCAATTCAAGCGCGCCAATATCGCAGGCGCCAAGGTCGCGATTTTCACCGCGTTGGTCGGTGGCCGGGCAATTGCCGCCAGCCAGAGCATCAAAGGCCCCACTGGTGACTGACGGCGCAAAGGTATGGGTTGGGCCGCCATTGTCCTGCAACGGGCCCAGCTGTGGGTCGCCACTGCGTGGTATGGCCTGATTGTTGATACAGCTCAAGTCTTCGACCAGGTTGCCGCTGGGCGCAAGAAAGTTGCCGGAACTGCAATCACTGCCGCCAATACTGTTGGCGATGATATTGTTGATGAGGACGCCCGAAGACCCGCCGTCGTTGTGGAAGCCACCGCCAGTGATGCCCGCAGTGTTGCCGGAAAGGGTATTGTTGGTCAGGCGGATCGTGCCGCCGCCGTCATTGAGGACGCCGCCACCGAAAGAGGTGGCGCTATTGGCCGACAGGGTGCTATTGGTGATCGTGACGACGCCGCCATCGTTGGCAATTCCGCCGCCACCGCCTACCGCATTGTTGCCCGTCAGGGTGCAGGCATTGACGATGAGGACGTCGCGGTTGCGGATTGCGCCGCCTTCGCCGCTGGTATTACCGTCGGAGAGTGTCAATCGCTCCAGGGTGACTGGTGACACGTTGGTGTTGTTAAAGCCATCATCAATATTGAAAATACGCGAGCCGTTGTTAGCAGAAATAACCAGGCGATCGGTCATCGAGCCCTGGATTGTCACCCCGGCGGTGATCAGCAGCTCCGAGCCCAGGATGATGGTCCCGGGCAGGATGGATGGATCGAAGCTGATGGTGTCGGTAGAACCCCCAGCAACGCAGCCGGCGACTGCGGTATCGGTATTGGCGCTGGCAATGGCATCGCGCAGGGTGCAGTTGACCCCGCTCGTATCGCCCAGGTCATCGACCACGATTGATGCTCCCTGGGCCGTTGAAACCAGGCCCAGCGTTGCCAAGGTGATGGCCAGCGCCAATAGTGTACGGCGCATCGAGGCGGAGATAGATTGATGTGTTCTGGGCGTTTGGGTGGCGTGCATGGCTCGGTCCTCACTCTCGGCAAAAACATTAGCGTCAATACAGAGAATGCAAAACGGAGCAAAACACCGTCACTAATTTTCAGGCGCAATGCAATAAGGGGGTGTCAAGCCGCTGGCGGGGTGATCGCCCGGAATGGTACGAGCTTCAATTCAAGTGGCTTCCAGGCTGGCGATTTTCGCCGCCAGCCTGACGCTGAAAGGGTGATCCTCGCCCAGCCGATCGAGTCGCTGTTGATGGGCTTGGTGAAGCATTTTCAGCGCCTTGTTGATGTCTCCCTGATCGGTCCAGTAACTCGCTTCAAGCTCGTACGCTCTGGCCCGGTTGCCGGATTTTTGGCGGCCATTGCGGTCCATGATTGCCAAGGCCTGATCGATACCTTGCTTGCATTGTTCCTGATTACCGTCCAGCAAATCCAACCAGCCAATTTCCAGCAAGGAACCGACATATTTCGGATGCTCCAGGCCAAATAGATCCGCCCGGATTTTTAGCGCGCGCTCCAGCAACGGGCGGCTGCGCTCGAAATCCGCCAGCCGGCGTAACAAGCGTCCCAAATTGTTATAGGCAGTAGAAGCGCTGCCGGAATCCTCACCGAAAAGCGTGCGCCGAATGCTCAATGACTCCTCAAACAAGGGCAGGGCCAAGGCATAACGCTCGGTATCTTCATACAGCGACCCCAGATTGTTGAGCACGATCGCGCGCGAGCCGCTGCCTGCACTCACTGTCGGGTGGTCGAGTTGCTGCAGATAATAGTGTTGCGCTTGATCGAATCGACCCATGTCATGATGGTGATTTGCGATCTCGCCAATGATTGCCCTCATTCTTTCAGTATCGGGATCCAGCTTGTCCTGATAGATTGCCAGCACCTGATTGAGGTCCGCCAACACCGCGTCCCAATCACTGCGCTGCCGGTAAATCAGCGAGCGCAGCCTCAGTCCATCGGCGTAGCCTGCCTGCTGTTCTCCATAGACCTCTCGCTTGATCGCCAGTGAGCGGTTGATTTCCTCCAGTGCGGCTTCGTTGTTGGATGCGTAGCGTTCGAGACCGGCAAGATTGTGGTGGCTGGCCGCAATCGACAGGCGATTCGGAGGGTCCTGGGTTTTCAGGATGGCGTAGGCCTGTTGTTGATACTGGCGTGCCTCGTCCAGACGGCTGAGCTCGACCAACGCGGCGCCCAGGCCATTGAGCGTTTTGGCGATCAGCGGGTCGTTGAGGGGCAGCAGCTCAGTCTGAATTTCAAGCGCCTGTTCATACAGCGGCAATGCCAGCTCGTGCTTCTGGGAGCTAAGATTGGCCGAAGCTTGCCAGGCGAGCAATTCAGCATAGAACAAACGATCGGGCGAATCGATGTCCCGCAAGGTGTCAAGCGCCAACGCGAAGGCTTCCAGTCCCTTTTCCTCCAGCGCGCTGTTGGTATAGGCAGCGCCAATGGTCCTGAGCAGCTGCACCTTGAGCAAGGGATCAACAACGGCCGTCTCAATATCCTCAAGCGCTTGGTCCAGCAGGGCCTGGGCAGTCACTGGCCGGCCCCGGTTCTCATGCACGTTCGCTGCCTTGAAAATCTCGACCAGAAAGTCACTAACCCGATTGGCGCGCTGCAGCTGACGCTCGGTGGCCACCTGTGCCGTTAGCGCCAGGTTTCGCTCGACAACGACCTGGAACACGGCAACGCCAAGCAGCAACAAACCCACCGCCAAGATTGCTGTGCCCAGGCGGTGGCGAGCAATCAACTTGCCCAGGCGATAGCCAATGCTGTCGCCGGCGGCCAGCACCGGGGCGCCCGACTGGTAGCGCTGCACATCATCGGCCAGTTCCCTGGCCGAAGCGTAACGCTGCTCCGGGTCTTTGTGGGTCGCCTTGAAGATAATCCGCGCCACATCCGGTGGTATGGACCCTGCTTGTGTCGGGTCAGGCGGTTGCTGTTCGCAAATCACCTCTATGGCCTGATCCAGGCTCAGACCTGAGGTCTGCTGGGCATCGGTTCCGGTCAGCAGACGATACAGAATCAGTCCCAGCGCATAGATGTCGGTCACGGTGCTCAGGGCTTCCCCGCGAACCTGCTCGGGACTGGCGTAGTTTGGCGACCAGGCTCGCTCATGGGTCTGAGTGACTTGCAGATCGTCGCTGAAGACCAGGTTCTTGGCAATGCCAAAATCAAGTAGCGTCGGTAGGCCTTCCGGACTGACCAGAATATTCGAAGGTTTGATGTCGCGGTGAATGATCAGGTGTCGATGCGAGTGGGCGACTGCGTCACAGATCGTCCGGAACAGATTGAGTATTTCGGCCTGACCGGGCTGTGTGGACTTCAGGTATTGACTGAGCGGCTCACCCTTGACGTATTCCATCACCAGATAGGGCGCACCGCAATCGAGCACTCCGGCATCGTAGATTTTGGCAATGTTCGGGTGGCTTAACAGGCTCAGTGCCTGGCGCTCGGTTTCCAGCCGTTTGGCCAGGCCCGGGTCGGGTTCGAGCAGGAATTTGATCGCGACCTGCTGCTCGAAACCGCCGCTGGTACGCTCCGCGCGATAGACCAGACCCATGCCGCCGCGACCCAGCAGCTCCTTGACCACAAAAGGCCCAACCTGGCGCCCGGCAAAACGGCCTTCATGAGTGTGCCGGTAATCTTCGGTCAGATCATCAATCACATCGTTAAGAGAGCCGGTCCCGGCATCGGCTGCCAGCATGGCATTGACTTCGAGCAACAGTTCGGGCGTATTGGCGCACTCGCCTTCAAGGTATGCCTTGCGTTCCGGTTCAGGCAGGGCAAGTGCCGCGTCAAACAGTTGATGAATACGCTGCCAGTTGGCGTCAGTCATGGTCGAGTTTCGCTTTTAACCAGGCGCGGGCAGATCGCAGTTCCCGGGTGATGGTTGCCTCCGATACCCCTTCCATGAGCGCCAGTTCCGGAATGGTCAAGCCAGCAAAATACCGACCTTCGCAAATACGATAACGTCGCGGGTCGCGCTGATGCATCGTCTCGAACAGGCGATTGAGATCCAAAAACCTTTCGATCGGGAATGATTCGATGCGACCACTGATGTCATTGAGGGTGATGACAATCGCATTGCCACCCCGCTTTTGCGCCTGCTTATCGCGCGCATACATCAGTAGAACGCGCCGCATGGCAGTACCCACCAAGGCTCGGAAGGCGTAGCGGTTGGGCGTATCGAATGCGTGTTGTTGCAATGACAGAAACGTTTCGTTCACCAGCGCGGTGGGGTTCAGGGTGCCCTGTTGATCGCTTTGATTCAAAACCCTGGCGGCCTGCGCACGCAACTGCGGGTACAACATTTCAATCACCCGTTCACGGGAATCATCGTCGCCCGCCTTCCAGGCCCGAAGCATTGCGGTAATCGGTTCCCCGTCAAGACTCGGGCGCTTGGTCACGGATGTTCCCTCCAAAAAAAACGAGCATGGCAGAAGTGGCTGCGACTAAATCCCCAAGCTTTTGTCACAGATCAGGCCACTTCGATTCCATCGAATTTCCCACCGGTGAACCTGGCAAGTCGCCCATCAGGGATAGAACAATAATCGGGACGTCTATTGACGCCTTCCCTTGGTCTATTCCCCCAGGGTATTTGGGTCAACCTTTTAAGGAATCAGCTGCTTATGGTACTACATCTGAGGTTCGGCGCTTTTCACAGCTGCGCAGGAGATGGACGCCAGCCCTTATCAAACGGCATCGCAATACACGACACTCTTTCAAGGTGATGATGTTTTTGCTCGCTGCATCGTTGGCTGGTGGGTCAGCAAATTGGTACGGACGGTTTCGGTGCTGGATGCGTAGGAACATGCCTTGTGGTCACGCACGAGGTTTGGGTCAGTTGCTGGCCTCAAAGTCATTTTTGAAGATGAGATCCTCAGCGGGGCTTTGGCCCTGGGGGTTGGACCAGAAGCCGCCAACGGTCGAGTAACCACTGCCCGACATTCTTCCCGGCACATCGGCTTGCCCGATGCTGCCGGTTAGCTGGTGTTCGGCACTGGTGGCCGGGCCGCCGCCGCTATTGGTGCTGGATCGAACCAGTGGGTACTTGCGCCAGGGGCTAGCTGGAAGACAGTCCAAGCAACAGCAGAGCGATGAGTCGCGCAGCGTTCATGCGCCTGCGGCAAGCTGGCTGGCTCATGGTGAGCGGGTCCGGGTGGCGGTCGGGCCTTGTTTGATCCGGTTACTGGCAGACATCGCCGATGCCATCGGTATTAACGTCTGCCTGGTCCACATTGGCCAATCCCGGGCAATTATCGTCGTTGTTCAGCCAGCCGTCGCCATCCAGGTCCAGGTCGCAGGAATCACCACGACCATCGTTGTCAATGTCAGTGTTGCTGGTAGATGCCTGATAGATGCATAAATCGCAAACATCGCCGATGCCATCGCCATCAATATCATCATCACAGGCATCACCGAAGGCGTCGCTATCCTGATTGACCTGGGAGGGGTTGCTCACGTCATAGCAAAACCTTTCGTTGCTGTCATCGCTGAGCTGGCAGCGGCCATGAAAGGTCTCTACAGTGGTTCCAGCATACGGTGCATTGGCAATAATTACCCCATTTTGGTAGCGGCTGCCGCGTACTCCTCCCAAAGAAGGCTGATGAATGCAATTGTCTATGACATCCGTGATGCCGTCCCGATCCAAATCTTCACAGACATCGTCTATGCCATTGGCATCGAGATCAGGTCGGTTCAGCCCGCGATCAACTTGATCGGGATGGATCAATCGGGTACCTCCCAAGGGATGCCCGGCATCGAACAAGATCATCCGGCCATTCAGGCCTGTATTTGCAGCGGCGGGGCCTGTGTATCGGGCATCAGCCAGGGAGCCTCTGAACAAGTCTGGTTGATCTGGATTGAGTGGCGGACGGCGAGTTTGACGCTCAATGCAAGCAGTCATGAGGTGTTCGCCTTCAATCAGTATTCAGTTGCACAGGCCCCACGGGACTGCGCTGTTTATGCGGTCAGGTCAGTCGATTCTGACTCAAGCAACACCTCAATACCCCGACCTGTTGATAACGCCATTGCGCTCTTGAGTCCTGACAGAGATATGCGTTCGCGCGGTTGCCGTGTGACCGGGTCAATGGGCGTTTGATGTTGAGTCGACAAGGGCAGCACAGTCAGATCAATGGGTGCCTCGCCTGCCATGAATTGCAGCACTGGATAGCGAACCTGCTGCTTGGCCTGAAAGCGAATCATGCGCTCGCTCTGATCATGCGGGATCCGCTCCTGATCGAGGAACAGCAACACTTCCTCAACGGTTTCGGCAAACAGGTGCAGGCCAACCACGCTATGGTGATCGACGTGACCGCTGACAACGCCACCTACAGCGAGAGGGTGGAAGTCGCTGAAAAAATACAGGGCTTCAGCGGTCGCTTCTGGCGTGGCAATAACCCGGTGAAACTACCGGTGTCTGAGCCATAACGAACGCTGATTTCCAACCACAGTTGATCACCGGCGAAGGGACCAATGCCAAAGTCCAGTTCGGTGGTAAACACGCCATTGGTGACGGTGACTGTTTTCGACAATTAGCGGCGGAGCCGCCGATGCCCCCAGATTGGCCGCATCAAACTACTCAAACTGGAAGTCGAACTCGCCGTTGGCGGGTAAACTGCTGACCTGTAACTCGCCCTGGCAGGTAATACCGCTGCCCAGGGGCGCGGCGTTTGCGCTGGCAAACGCCAACAGTAAGATCAGGGCGCGCATTCCGGGCACTTGGGCGGTGTTCATGGCTTGGTCCTCATTTTTGGCATGTCAATATAGAGAATGCAAAAACGAGTGAAACACCGTCATTTATTTCTATGTGGGGCGAATGCTGTTCGTATGGGGCATAGTGCTGATATTGGGCGATACCCTTGCACAGGACCATGACACGAAATACCGACCACGATGTGACGGAACTTCTGAATGTATCTGGCATTGGCGATCAAAATGCCCTCGACCAATTGCTGCCATGGTCTATGAGGAGTTGCGTCGTATTGCGCATGGGCGGCTGCGACACGAACGGGACCAGTACACGCTGCAAACCACGGGCCTGGTCAACGAGGTCTATTCAAGGCTGCGTGATCAACGCAAATCCGAAATGGTTGAGCTGCGTTTCTTGGGTGGGTTGACCATCGAGGAGACCGCAACCACAGAGAAGATAACCTGTCCCCGCATTCGCTCTGACCCCGTTTTCCGTTTTGACATTGACCCGTTTGAGGACTATATTTAGTATCAGATTAAAGTCGATCACAATCATGAATCCATCCAGTCGAATCAAACCCATCAGCTATTTGAAAGCCCACGCGGCTGAGATCATGCGTCACTTGCAGGATCAAGCGGAACCTCTAGTGATCACCCAGAATGGAGAAGCAAAAGCGGTGATGCAAAGTATCGAAAGCTACGAAGAGACCCAGGAAACGATGGCGCTGTTGAAAATTCTGGCGCTTGGCAGCCGTCAAATCGACGAAGGCAAGGTTCAATCAGCGACCTCGGCAATTGCACGATTGCGCAAAAACAGAATATCTGACTGATGCCGTTCTCTGTCATCCTAACCGATGACGCGGCTGCCGACCTGGACCAACTGTTCGACTATATCGATCAACACCATGCTCAGCGCAAGGCAGATTACGTCTTGTCACAAATCGAAGAAGCATTCGACAATCTGTCCCGTTTCCCAGAGCGCGGCGCCTTCCCCAAAGAATTACTGACCCTCGGAATTCGTGAATATCGCGAGGTTTTCTACAAGCCCTACCGCATCATTTACCGCGTGACCGGGAAAACAGTTTGTATCCTACTAATCGTGGATGGTCGACGGGACCTGCAAACTTTGCTGCAACGGCGATTGCTGCACGCAAAATAGGACCGAGGTTTGGTTAGTCACTCCGGGGGACACAATAACGGTTTTTTTGTCTTTTGGGCTTAGGGAGCCTCTGAACAAGTCGTGATCGGCTGTCTTGAGCGTGAAATACGCCCACTCTGCATTGCATGAACTGAGCCATAGCACCACGATGACTCAGCTCATGCGCCTTGATCGGACGCATTTCCCATCTCAATCCAACTCGCTTGAGACTTGTTCAGAGGCTCCCTTGATCATTCATGATCCGCGCCGCTTCTGTGGCAATGAGTCGGCGCCGCTGGCTGTTGCGGCTATTCTTTTGCGGTCGGCTCATGAGGCTCCTTCCGGGTGATGACGGCGAACCCCCTCAATAGATCTCGTATGGATTGACTTGCTCACCATTTTCGGCAACGGCCAGTTCGGTTTCGGGGAGGGAGGCTCTGTTGAAAATCTCGTCGATACAGCCCTGGCTTGACGGTCCGCAGATCAAACCGGTCTCAGGGTTGATTCGGGCAAACACTATTCGGTCCGGTATCTCTCTTTTCACCTCATTGACGTCTTCCAGTGCGATCCTCATGTAATCAATCCACATGGGCAAGGCGGCTACGCCGCCAACCTCGCCTCGTCCCAGCTTCAACGACTGGTCAAAGCCCACCCAGGTGGTCGTCACCATGTGATGGTTGTAGCCGGAAAACCAGGCGTCACGCTGATCATTGGTGGTGCCGGTCTTGCCAGCCAGATCCTTGCGTCCCAGCGCCAGCGCTTTAGTGCCGGTTCCTCTGCGGACCGCATCTCGCAGCATCGAATCGACCAGATAGGCCGTTTCCGAACTGATGATCTGCGGGGCCTGACTGGGAGTGATTTCTGCCTGTGTCTGTCGCTCAAAGCTCAGCTGTGGAGCATCCGGATTGTCTGCGTCGGATGAGAGGCTGGAGGTTTGGCAGTCCAGACACGCAACCTTGGGAGCCGTCTGAAAGACGACGTTGCCCTGACTGTCGACAATGTAATCGAGCAGAAATGATTCGGTCAGATAACCACCATTGGCAAAGACAGCGTAGGCGGTGGCAACACTGATCGGCTGGACAACGCCAGTGCCCAGTGCCATGGACAGGTCATTAGGGATATCCGATTCATTGAAACCGAACTTCAGGACGAACTCTCGTGAATAGTTCAAACCAGCGCGCTCAAGGGTACGGATGGAAATCAGGTTTCTGGAATGAACAATACCTTCACGCAGCCGGGTGGGGCCAAAAAACTTTCGCGAATAGTTCTCGGGTTTCCAGGTTCTTTCCAGCGTGTTGTCATCAAACACCACGGCTGAGTCATTGAGTACAGTCGCTGGCGTCAGGCCGCGATTCAACGCCGCAGCGTAGATGAAGGGTTTGAAGTTGGAGCCAGGCTGTCGTTTCGCCTGTGTGGCGCGATTGAATTTGCTACGCTCGAAATCGAAGCCGCCCACCATTGCAAAAATACCGCCATTTTGTGGGTTCATAGAGATCAGGGCCCCTTCTACAATCGGAACTTGAGAGAGAACCCATGTACCCAGGGCATTCAGCTCAACGCGGATCACGTCGCCAGGTTGCATGATATCGGTGATCTGGGCGGGTGCGTCGCCGACTCGATCCGGGTTGATGTAGGGCTTGGCCCAACTCATGTCGTCAAAGGACAGGATGACTTCGCGGCCGTCGGCCATGTAGACAGTCGCCATGTTGTCCTGCACGTCAGTGACCAATGCAGGCTGGATACCGGCAATGGGTCGGTACTGCTGCAGAACCGACTGTCGATCTTCCAGTGTGCCCAGTTCATCGAACTTGATCTGATCATCTGGCCCGCGATAGCCGTGGCGGCGATCATACGCCTTCAGACCGCTGATGACGGCGCTGTTGGCTGCGGCCTGAAGAGTGCTGTCGATGGTGGTGTATGCCTGATAGCCACCGGTGTAGGCTTCCTCGGCTCCGAGGAGACTGACTATCTGCTGACGCGCCTGCTCAGCTGCGTAGGCTGCATTGGCCTCCAGCTTGGGTTTATGGCGAAAGGCTCGATCCGGTTCTGTCAATGCGGCTTGATAGGTGGCTTGATCAATGTAGCCCTCCGAATGCATCTGTCCCAGCACATAGTTGCGTCGCTGCATGGCGCGCTCGGGGCTGATGATCGGTGTGATTCGTGAGGGCGCTTTGGGCAGGCTTGCAAGCATTGCCGCTTCGGCTACTGTCAGTTGATTCAGGTCCTTGCCGTAGTAGTTTCGGGCGGCCATGGCCACACCATAAGCGCGATTACCCAGGTAGGTCTTGTTCAGAAATAGATTCAGAATCTCGTCTTTCGACAGTTCCTGCTCGATCTTGATGGCCAGAAACCACTCCTTGACCTTGCGCAAATAAGAGCGCTTCTTGGACACGAAGCCAAAATCCCGAGCCAGCTGCTGGGTGATGGTACTGCCACCAGGGCCCTTGTCACCGCCGGTTTTGATGATATGCCAGACCGCACGGGTGATGCCCTGATAGTCAATGCCCGGATGGTCATAGAATCGGGCGTCCTCTCCGGCGATGAAGGCCTGTTTGACCCGATCAGGAATCTGATCAATGGGCACCGGGGCTCGTTGTTTCTCGCCGTAGGTCTGGATCAGTTTGCCGTCACGGGTATAGATACGTAGCGGCACCTGAAGCTGGACATCACGCAGGACGCTGACATCAGGAAGGTCGGACTTGAGTACCTGATAGGTCACCAGAATGCTGACTACGGCGACGAAAGTACCCAGTACGGCTAATTTCAGTAGTATGGAGAGTATGTGGAGGGTTCGTTTCATCCTGATGTCTGGTTCCCGGAGAATGAGCCCTTGCAGTATAGGGTCAGAGTTGGAGTGTTGAAACCTCTGAATGGTTCATATTGGTGGCAATCAGAGGGCATTGTTGTTGCCATGCTGGTTCACACTCAATCGTCTGATCGGTGATGAACTACCGGTTTTTGGCCCGCCAAAAGTGATACAACATCACACCCAATCGACACTTCAACCTTGCCTGGCGAGCAATTGGTGCCGATCCGGGTTGCCAAATGCTCTGTAATTGTATTTAATGTACATTGTAGGTAAATGCCGTAAAGGTGTGATATAAGGGTAAAAAAGGGAATAATCGAGTGGCATTGTTCAGCAACAAACTACCCACAATGGTGGGATTAGACATCAGCTCTACTGCCGTCAAGCTGCTGCAGCTTAGCGGAGGCAGTGGGCGGTATCGCATCGAGCACTACGCAGTCGAACCACTGCCGGTCAATGCCGTCAATGAGAAAAACATTGTCGAAGTTGAAGCGGTCGGTGACGCCATTGATCGCGCAGTCAAGCGTTCGGGTACCAATGCCAAGCATTGTTCCCTGGCCGTGGCAGGTTCGGCGGTGATTACCAAAATTATCAATATGCCAGCTGACATGAGTGATGTGGACCTGGAAAGTCAGATTCAGATCGAAGCCAATCAATACATTCCCTATCCCCTTGATGAAGTCAGTCTGGATTTCGAAGTAGTCGGTAAAGTGCCTGGCAACGAGGACCTCATGCAGATCCTGTTGGCTGCGTCCCGAACCGAAAACGTCGATGTTCGAGTGGCTGCCGCAGAGCTGGGTGGATTGACTCCGAAGATCGTCGACGTCGAAGCCTTCGCCATGGAAAATGCGTTTGTGCTGGTGGCTCAGCAACTTGAAATCGACCCAAGTGCGCGCATCGCAATCATCGATGTTGGCGCGACCATGACGACACTGATTGTGCTCAACGATGGGCGCACCATCTACACACGCGAGCAGGTCTTTGGCGGCAAGCAGCTGACTGATGAAGTCATGCGCCGGTATGGGCTGTCCTATGAAGAGGCCGGACTTGCCAAGCGACAAGGTGGTCTGCCTGAAAGCTATGAGCAGGAAGTGCTCGAGCCGTTCAAAGAAGCGATGGTTCAACAGGTCAGTCGATCACTGCAGTTTTTCTTTTCGTCCAGCGAGTACGATTCGGTCGAGCATGTTGTCCTGGCGGGTGGCTGTTCATCGATTCCAGGCGTTGAATCCATGGTTGAACAGCATTTGGGTATCCCCTGTTCGATTGCTAACCCGGTCGCAAACATGTCCATTGCGTCGAGGGTCAGGGCACAGGCACTCAATGCCGATGCCCCGTCGTTGATGATTGCTTGTGGACTGGCGCTCAGAGGATTCGAATAACATGGCACGCATCAATCTACTGCCCTGGCGGGAAGAACTTCGTGAACGCAAGAAGAAGGAATTCTTCGTCATTCTCGGTGTCGCTGCACTGATCGGAGCCATTGTGTTCATGGGTGGCATCTATCAAGTCACGACAATGCAAGATAACCAGCTGGCTAGAAACAAGATGCTGAACGACGAAATCAAGATCTTTGACGAACAGATCAAGGAAATCGATGAAATCGAAGTGCTCAAACAGCAGCTGATCGTCAAGAAAGAAACGATTGAAGACCTGCAGGCCAATCGCAGTCAGATCGTCAAATTGTTCGATCAGATCGTCCGAACTATTCCGGATGGCATCCGTTTGACGAAGATCAAGCAGACGGGCCAGCAGCTGACCCTGTCTGGGATTGCCGATTCAAATGCCAAGGTATCCGCTTACATGCGTCTTCTGGATGCATCCGAGCTTCTGGACAAGGCTGATCTGACGCTGACCCAGAAGCAAGGTGAGGGTCGTCGCGTCGAGTATGAATTCTCAGTCAAGGTCACGATCCAGAAAAACAAGAGCGATGCCGAACAGACCGAGGGAGTACAGGCATGAGTTTCATCGAAGACCTGAGGAGCCTTGATTACGAAGACCCGGGCGGTTGGCCGACAGCATTCAAGATGATTGCAGCGGTACTCGTGGCGGCACTCATTATTGGTGCTGGCTACTGGTTCAAGATCAAGGATGACATCGCGACCTACCAGGGACATGTGAATGCAGAGCAGGGCTTGCGAACCCAGTTCCAGGACAAACATCGAAAAGCGGCCCAGTTGGAAGAATACCGCGAGCAGTTCGCGGCCATCCAGGAAAAGCTCGATGAGTTGCTCAAGCAGCTTCCGACCAAGACACAGATTCCGCGCCTGCTGCAGACGGTCTCTCAGACAGCGATTGAAACCGGTATCGACGTAGTGCGCTTCGAACCACAGGCAGAAGTGCTCAGAGATGTCTTCGCCGAACGTCCCATCGCCCTGAAAATGGCGGGGACCTATCATCAGTTTGGTCAATTTGTCAGTGAAATTGCTGATGAGCGTCGCGTCATTATCCTGACCATGCATGATCTGGCACTGGAGCCTGATGAGTTTGGCAATCTGGTCCTGTCCGGCACCGCGAAAACCTATCGCTCCATTGATGAGAATGAGCAATTTGCTGCTCAGGAAGCGGCCAATGCACAGAATGCGAGGGGTACCAGATGATGAACCTCAACATCAGCCTTCATAAGCATCAGTCGATGACATTGGTCAGAAACAGCCTGTTGCTGGTATTAACCGGCATGCTGTTGGCTGGTTGCGTGAAATCAAATGATGACCTGAGTCGGTTCATTCAAGAAACCAAAGCGCGACAACCGGTGGCCATCGAGCCGCTACCAAAGGACAAGACTCCGGAACGATTTGTGTACATTGTGGATAATTTGCGGGATCCATTCCTCAACACATCTTCGGTTGGTCCGGATATTCCGGTTGCAGCGAATGGCGATGAGGTTTCTGATGGCCCAAGACCGATACCCAACAGACCTCCAGAAATACTGGAAGCCTTCGAGCTAGACAGTCTGGATATGGTGGGTACGTTCCTGGTAGAAGGTGTCAACTATGGGCTGATTGAAGACCCTGACGGGGTGATTCTGAGGGTTCGAGTTGGAAATTACATTGGCAGGAATCATGGCAGAATCACTGCCGTGAGCGATAGCCGCGTTGAACTGGTTGAGTTGATGCCGGATGGTCCCAACAAGTGGGAAGAAGTGCAGTCCCAGATTGCACTGGATGATGGATGACCTGAGGGTTCGGGAAAGAATAATGAAAACAAACTATAAGACAAACCCCGGTGAGTGGATTATGAAAATACAACAGCGCATGCAAATACGAACCCGACTGGCGGTATTGTTCACACTCTGCCTTGTCGGGACGAGTGCCGCAGCTTCGGTGCTTGAAGACATCAGTTTTAGATCAGGTTCGGGTGGATCAGTAGACATTATTCTCGATATTTCGGGCGGCGTTCCCGAGCCGAGTATTTTTGCAACAGAGAACCCACCGCGGATTGCCATTGATCTTGGTGGTACGTCCAAAGGGATGAAAGGCAGAAGTGTCGATGTCTCATCGGGGGCCACGCGAAGCGTCAGTGCCGTCGAGACAAACGATCGCACGCGAGTTGTGATTGACCTGTTTCGCAGTGCGCCATACACCACAGAAATTACTGGCGACCAGTTGATCATCAGGATCAAGGGCGCGAATGCCACCTTGTCGTCTTCAGCACGTCCTTCGTATGTGCCACCACAGCAGACGACCCGGTCAGGACGTGCAACGGTCAGCAACATTGATTTTCGTCGTGGAAAAACGGGCGAAGGCAAAATCATCGTTACGTTTGACAATGAAGGTGCCAACGTTGACCTGAGCAAGAAAGGCAGCAATCTTCAGGCTGTGTTCTACAACGTGGATATACCAGTCGGTCTTGAACAGCGACTGGATGTACTCGACTTTGCGACACCTGTCGAGATGATTGATACACAATCACAAGGCAGCACGGTGGTGATGAACATCAGCGTGGATGGTGAGTACGAACACCTGGCCTATCAGGCCGGCACTGAGTACGTGATCGAAGTCGAAAAATTTGTCGAAGAAGTGCTCACTCCGGAACAGCTGATTCTCGAGCCGCAAGCCTATACAGGCAGCCGAGTGACGTTCAACTTTCAGAGTATCGGAGTTCGAGCCATCCTGAATCTGCTTGCCGACGTCTCAGGCTTCAATGTTGTGGTCTCTGATACGGTGCGTGGTGAGTTGACCCTGCATCTGATCAATGTCCCTTGGGACCAGGCGCTGGACATCGTCCTGCAAGCCAAAAACCTGGACAAGCGAATCAACGACAATGTCATGTGGGTCGCTCCGGCAGCAGAGATCGCTGCGAGAGAAGAACAGCTTCTCCAGAGCCTCAAGAAGAAGCGTGAACTGGAGCCGTTGCGCTCGACTTTTATCCAGGTCAATTACGCACAGGCAACTGACCTGGCCGAATTGATTCAGAGCGCCGCGTCTGACGCCAGCAATGCCAATACGGGCCTATTGTCCAGCCGCGGTAGTGCGACAGTTGATGTGCGGACAAACATTCTGCTTCTGACCGATACACCCGATCGACTGGATGAGATCAGAGCGCTGGTCACCTTACTGGATCGACCCAGCCGACAGGTGCAGATCGAGTCGCGAATTGTAATTGCAAATGATAGCTTCAGTAATGAGATGGGCGTCCGTTTCGGTGTGACCGGTGGTCGTGAAGACAGGCGTGGCAACATTATTGGCGTGTCAGGATCGGCCGATGCCATTGATCGGATGAACAACCTTGCCCTGATCAATCGACAGCTCAACGCCAATAACTCAGGTTTCCCGTTTATTGGTGCTGATCAGCCGCCAGCAGGCATCTCGGTACCTCCACTGGGTGAACGACTGAACGTCAACTTTCCGTCGACTCAGTCTGCGGCTCGCTGGGCAGTGGGTATCCTGACCTCAGACTATTTGCTCGACCTCGAACTGTCGGCACTGGAAACAGAAGGCCGCGGCGAGGTGGTTTCAAGCCCCCGGATCATTACCACTAACCAGAAAGAGGCCTTCATCAAGCAGGGTGTCGAAATCCCCTTCCTGCAAGCCTCTTCATCGGGCGCAGCAAATATTGCCTTTAAGGAAGCAGTTCTCGAACTGAGGGTACAGCCGCTGATCACACCGGACGATCGAGTGTTCCTGCAGCTGGAAGTGAAACAGGATACGGTTGGCGAAATCGTACCACTGCTCGGCGGCGAGATCCCCAGTATTGATACTCGTGAGTTGGGTACGGAAGTACTTGTTGATTCGGGTCAGACAGTTGTTCTGGGCGGAATCTATGAGCAAACAGTCCGTCTGGATAGAAACAAGGTGCCTGTGCTTGGAGACATTCCAGGAATCGGAAACCTGTTCAGACAGCGGACCAAACAGAATAACAAAGGGGAGCTGCTGATCTTTGTGACGCCGACCATTCTCAACGATAATGTTCGACTGAACTGATCAACACAACTCCTGACACACGGAATGACGAAGGGCTGGTAACTATCATGATAAAAATAAGCACGCTTAAACTCACCCTGGGGATTCTCCTCACCACTTTCTTCTTGGCTGCCTGCGGCGGTGGAGGTGGCGGAGGTGCGGCAGAGCCCACTCAGCCTCTGAGCATTGTTCTAAATGTTCAGGACGGCACCTTGTCGGTGAATGACGGTGACGTGGTCTTTGAACCCGGTACCGAATTTGCCACTCTGTTGACCATTACTGTCCGGCAGTCCAATGGGCAACTGGTCAATGACGGCAGTGTGGTCTCATTGAGTGTCAACAATACATCAATCGGATTGCTGTCAACCACGACAGAGCTGGGCACCCAGAGTGGCAGCTTGAGCGTGACCACGACCGGCGGGTCTGCCCAGGCCGTGTTCCATGCGAACGACGGCACCGGCAGCGCAACCGTCACAGCCAGCATTTTTGACGGAAATGCGAACCGAACAGTCTCCAGCAGTCAGATTGTTCAGGTAGCAGCTGGCAATCCGCCAGCTCAGAGATTGACCCTGACGGCAACCACTACATCAATCCCGGCACGACCTGTCGGCGTGCCGATATTCCCAGGCTCACGTTACATCGCTGAAATCAATATCCAGTTCCGTGAAGAAGATGGCGACTTCATCACTCCGGATAGCGGCGAATTCGGAGTGTCTATCACTCCGACAGACATCGCTGCATTCTCAACCCCGGATGACGGCAGCACCGAGGACATCAATGAATTTCTTCTGTTGCTGGCCAACGGTCCAATCGGTTCAGCAGGCGGTGGTGCCACGGCATTTGTTCACTCTTTTGATTCACCCGGCCTGGCGACACTGACAGTCACGGCGCAAGATCCGAACAGTGGTGAGAATTTCAGTGAGCAGATTGTCATAACTGTCACCGAACCGGCCAGTGACGGGCTTCCAGCCTCGATCACTTCTACCCCTGATCCAGGTGGTTTGCACATCCAGGGGTCAGGTGGTACCACGGCGAATCCCGTTCAGGTACTGGTAGTGGACGGTGCTGGTGAAGATGTTCCAAATCCAGCCGCAGGTGTTGATAACGTTCAAGTCGAGCTGATTTCTGCTGAACCCAATTCTGGTGAAATTCTTCGCGCAACCAACAATAGTGGTGCCAATGTATCTGGCACGAGCATTCAAGTTGCAACGACATCAGGTGTCACTTCAGTCTCACTGGTCAGCGGCTCTGAGCCCAACCTGGTGACAGTACGAGTGACTGCCGATGCCGCAGACAATAATGTCAGCAATGGTATCCAGGCTGCCGTGGTATCGGAAAGCAGTGTGGCTATCTCTGACGGCATACCGTTTGCCGTGCGTCTGAGCAGCCTTCCTGTCAATTCGCTGACCATCAACCCGGTTGATCCTGATGTGTCTGTGAATGATGAGGATGGGTTCCCGGTCAACCCCAATGCAACGTATTCACTGCGAATCAATGCACTGGTGACCGATCGAGCTGGCAATCCGCCTGCCAATCCGATCACCCTGAGCTTTGGCCTTGCTGACGCGCCGCTTGATGGGTTCCCGTCTCAGGGGCCTGGTGTATTCTTCCTCAGCGGCACCGATGGTAATCCAACCGAGGGTGGCACGCGCTTCAATGCACCGAACGGTGCTTTCCAGACCGCAGGTGGTGGCGCTGGTCCTGGTGACACGCTGATCATTTTTGGAGAGGAAGTCGTTGGCAACAAAGACCTTGAAGGTGCTCGTGAAGTCATCAACGTTCTTGATCAGAATGATTTGACGGTTGATCGCGCATTCAATCTCAACGACGTGACCGGTGTATCGGTCAATGACGGTCCGGTTCTGCCCTATGTTATTGGGCGCGCAGAAAATGCCAACATTGAATCGAATGCGCTAACAGATTCAAATGGTGTGGCAACCACGATGTTGAATTATCCGGTCTCGCAAATTGGACGCAGCTCGGCGATTTATGTGCAAGGTTCAGTCAGTTCAGACAACCCAATACCGCAGACCATTGCGGATGCAGCGTTGATTCGTTACCCAGCACTGGCTCCAGCACGCATGACTGTCTCGCCTTCTAACATTCAGGCAAATCGAGGGATCAATGTGCTGGTCTGTGTGTTTGATGCATTGAGCGTTCCGATCCAGGGGCAGTTCATCAACTTTGCATTCAACCTCAGCGCAGGAACAGGTCGCGTAGACGATATAGTGGGCAGCGGCATCACCGCCAACGCTACCGGTTCAGATGGTTGTGTATTGGCTCTGGTGACCACCACGGGAATTCCGGCAGGATCTTCTGGAGACAACTCACTGGTGTTCTCAGCAGTGGGTACTAGTGCACAAATTGAAATTACCGCACCGGAAAATGCCATACTGCAATTGATCCCCAGCGCGATCTTCGGAGATGTATCAACAAACGTCACCATTCGGTATCTGGATGAAGGTGGCAACCCGATTGAAGGGATTGGCATCACCGGCATGTGTATGGTGGGTACTGGTGATGGTTCGATTATCATCACCAGTCCGCCTGGAACAACGGATGTCAATGGTGAAACCACAGCTCGGATCACCACCAACGTGAATTCGTTCTTCTGTCCACCTGCTGACGCACCCGCCACGACAACGGGATCGTGTGAGTTCACCACAGCAACGGGTGACCCTACAGCCATCTTGCCAGTCACGGGTATCGTTATTGACGGGTCTTCATTCAGCCCGCCCTGCACCTGATCAGGTCCAGGGTCTGAATCAGCAAAGCCGCCTCTTTCGAGGCGGCTTTTTTTGTCCGCTCAGGTCAGGGGACCTCACATAGTGGATTACAGCGATGAATCCACTCACAGAGCATTATGAGCCCCGGGCAGTAGAGACTTGTGACCTATAGAAACATTCCCATGATCTAGTAGAATTGACGACTTTCGCCCCAAACCACCTGAGCGCGAAGCACAATAGACAAGGAACAACCATGGCAGAATCGGCACATGAGTCGATCATTCGGCTGAGAAAAGACGTATCCGTATGCATCATCGGTCAGCAGACACTTGTGGATCGAATGTTGATTGCTCTGTTGGCAAATGGTCATCTACTGGTCGAGGGTGCACCTGGGTTGGCCAAGACCACTGCCATCAAGGAACTGGCGAGGCGAATTGAAGGGGATTATCATCGAATCCAGTTTACCCCTGACCTGCTTCCTGCCGACCTGACCGGTACCGACATTTACCGGCCGCAAACCTCCGACTTCGTATTCCAGCCGGGTCCCATCTTTCACAACCTTATTCTGGCTGACGAGGTCAATCGTGCGCCTGCGAAAGTGCAATCGGCACTGCTGGAAGCGATGGGTGAGCGGCAGGTCACAGTAGGTAGCAAAACCTATGATTTGCCTAAACTGTTTCTGGTGATGGCCACGCAAAACCCGATCGAACAGGAAGGAACCTACCCACTTCCGGAGGCCCAGCTGGATCGATTTCTGCTGCATGTTAGTATTGGATATCCGGATGCGGAATCAGAACTGCAGATCATGCGTCTGGGTCGCGAACAGGCTCGGCAGTTGCTGGGCAAGGCGCCCGCAGAGATACAGACCATTTCCCAGGAGCAATTATTCCAGGCACAGCAGGCCGTGATCGACCTGCATTTGTCCGAAGATCTCGAGCGATACATTGTCGAACTGGTCACATCGACACGCGATCCTGGGCGTTACGGTGAAGATCTTGGTAGCTGGGTTAATTACGGCGCAAGCCCTCGGGCAACCATTGCGCTGGATCGCTGCGCACGCGCGCATGCCTGGTTGTCTGGGCGTGACTACGTCAGTCCTGAAGATATCCATGCCATGGCAGCAGATGTCATGCGGCACCGCATTTTGCTGTCTTTCGAAGCTGAAGCAGACGGGATCACAACACAGCACCTGGTCGAAACCCTGATTGAGCGGATTCCACTTCCCTGAACATGATGACAGACACCCGGATGGATCTGTCCAGAATTGGATTTGATCTGCGCAGCCTGTCGGCACTACAGAGGCAAGCCCGTAATTTGACATTGAATAGCCGAACCCCGGCATCTTCTGTCATTGCCGGCTCGCACATGTCCAGATTCAGAGGACGTGGAGTGGACTACCTCGAGTCACGACCGTATCAACCGGGTGACGATATTCGGAACATGGATTGGCGGGTGACGGCGCGAACCGGTGAACCCTTTACCAAGGTATTTCAGGAAGAAAGAGAGCGACCGGTCATCTGTGTCGTTGACATGACGCCGTCCATGTATTTCGCAACGCGTGGCACTCTCAAGGTTATTCAGGCGGTGAATATGGCCGCCATTCTTGGCTGGGCAGCCGTTCAGCGCGGAGATCGAATTGGTAGTGTGTGTTTCAGTATGCAAGAGCAACACGAAGTTCGTCCCGCCGGAGGTCGACGAGGGATCAGTCGATATCTGAAGATGCTGCATGATCTGACCGTTCGTAGTGTGCCCGGAACTCATGATCAGGTCACCACGGCGGTTGAGTCACTTCAGCGACTCAGAAGGGTAGTGCGACCGGGGAGTCTGATTGCGCTGTTTTCCGATTTTGCAATGGACCATGATGCGCTGCGTAAACAGCTTTCGCTGCTCAGGCAGCATTGTGATATCGCGGCGTTCAATGTGATTGATCCGATTGAAACAATGCACCTTCCGGCCAACAACTACCCGATCAGCAACGGACAGCAAGCGATGTTGATGGCCATGATGAGTGGTTCAAGACGAGATGCCTTGTACGACTATTTTCAGCACAGGCACCAAGGAGCCGCCGATGCCTGCAAAAAGGCAGGGGTCCATTACACTCAGTGTCAAACGGATCAGATGCCGCTCGATGCTCTGGCACAACTGTTTCAGAAACGAGGAGCGATGAACAATGGCCGCCGCTGACCCAGCCACGGCTGTTGAAATCCCTCTGCGAGATATCCATATGTCCGTTGTAGGGCACTGGTGGCCACCGGCGCCCGGATGGTGGGTGCTGACCGCGATTCTGAGCCTGATACTGATCGGGTTAATCGTTCGGTTGATGCGCTACCGACAACGCCAGCGAGACTATCTGATGCTGAGTGCAGAACTGGATCAGATCGAGCACAGGCTAAAAGGTAGCAAGGACAAGGCTGCGTATGTTCGTGATCTGTCTCGACTGCTCAGGAGAATCTGTCGGTACCGATCCAGCCAGCCCGAGCTCGTCAGTGAGCATGGGCACGCCTGGGCAGAGTTTCTGTCAGATGGCCATTCAATGGATAGCGACCTGGGCAAAGCCGCCACGATGCTGGCCACCCAGGTCTATCAAGCGCAGCCTGTCCTTGACCATCCACACACGCTGAGCGACCTTGTCGATTACTGGTTGAGAAAGGTCTCCCGGATCGATTCTGCTGCGCATAAGACGCACTCCAGGACTTCACGCGGAACACGTTCGTGATCGAGTTCGCGTGGTTATATGCCCTGATACCTGCGTTAGCGCTGCCGTTTCTGATCTGGTTGTTGCCAGAGTCCAGGCCTGTCAGTGGCCAGGCATTGAGAGTGCCATTTTTCCGTCGATTCGAAGCCAGTGAACAAGGCGGAGTTCAGAAGAATCGGTGGTATCAAGTGTTGATGTTACTGGCTTATGCTCTGTTTGTGCTCGCTCTGATCAGGCCGCAGCTGCTTGGTGATCCAATTATGATGTCGGAATCCCGACGTGATCTGATGCTGGCTGTTGACACCTCAGGCAGCATGGACACCGCTGACCTTGAACTGGGCGGTAGATTGGTGAGTCGATTGAGAGTGGTACAGCAAGTTGCGGGTGATTTCATCGAGCAACGAGATGGAGATCGAATTGGGCTGATCATATTTGGACTCAACCCCTATATTCAAGCGCCTCTGACTCACGATCTGACCACCGTCAGGGAACTGCTGGAACAGACTGTGATGGGGCTCGCTGGCAAGGAGACTGCAATCGGCGACGCCATCGGACTGGCAGTCAAACGGATGCGAGAAGACGAGACACCCGAACAGGTTCTTATTCTACTGACAGACGGCGCCAACACAGCCGGAATGGTCAGTCCCCTTCAGGCAGCGGATTTGGCTGCCAGCGAGGGGCTGAAGATCTATACCATCGGGGTTGGTGCCGAAGAACTGGTCGTGAACAGCATGTTCGGTCCTCGTCGAATCAACCCTTCGGCAGATCTGGATGAGGACACATTGAAAGCGATTTCGGCGAAGACAGGCGGGCGATATTTCCGTGCTAAAGACACGACACAATTACAGCAGATCTACGCCATTATCGATGAGCTTGAACCGACAGAACGGGAGCAGGATGTGGTCCGTCCACCGCGTGAGCTGTTCATTCATGCCTTGGTTTCTGCTTTGTTGATTGCCCTGATCGGACAGTTGCTTGGTTCAGGGCTGCTTCGATCCGGTCGGAGGATCAGCTGATGGCCGAAGCCTGGTCAGACTTTCATTTACTCAGACCGTGGTGGCTATTGGGTCTGCTGTTGATTCCTGTTGTGTTCTGGTTGATGAGGCGGCAGCAGGGTCAATCGAATGCCTGGCAGACGCTGGTCGATCCACACTTGCTTGGACTACTGGCCGTGGATCAAGGCCGACAGCGTCGCAGATGCAAAGGGTGGTTGGTGAGTCTGGCCTGTCTGCTTTCACTGCTGGCCCTGGCAGGGCCAGTGTGGCAAAAAATCGATATGCCCCTGTATCAACAGTCAGGTGTGCGAATGATCGTCTTGAACTCATCTGAGACCATGATGGCCAATGATGTCAGTCCCGATCGTATCAGCCTGGCACGATTCAAGATTCTCGATTTGCTCGACCAGATGGACGAAGGCCAGATGGGGTTGATTGTCTATACCAGCGAGCCGTTTCTGGTGTCGCCGTTGACTCGCGATGCCAATACTCTCAAGGCCATGGTGCCATCAGTGGGGCCCGATATCATGCCCCTTGGTGGGCAGGATGCTGGCAAGGCGTTGCAGATGGCAGCGGATCTGATCGAGCGAACCCAGCCGGGTGGGGGTCAGATTCTTCTGGTCACCGATGACGCCACCCAACTGGACACCGAGGTGGCTCGTGATCTCTCTGCCCGCGGCCATCGTATCGATGTGCTGGCAGTTGGAACCAGTGAAGGCGCACCAATTCGAATGAAGCAGGGTGGTTTTCTCAAAGACAGCAATGGTGCCATTTTGGTGCCTCGGCTCAACACCGTTGAACTTGAGAATCTGGCTGATGCCGGCGGTGGGCAGTACTTGCTGACACGGCCTGACAACAGTGATCTAGAGCAGTTACTGAATTCCGGGGGTGCAACGAATGAGGCGTTTGAGGCGACCGAACTGCACAGTCGATTGTGGATCGAAATGGGTCCCTGGCTATTGCTGCTGATGCTGCCGATTGTGGTGTTGATGTTCCGGCGCGGCGGTGGTGTGCTGATTGTTCTGTGTCTGATCGCGCCACCTCGACAAGGTTGGACCAGCGACTCTGAACTACCCGGCGCCGCTCCACAACCGGCAGAGCCATCGTCCTTGCAGCGTGATGACCCGGAGGCATCTGATGCCAGGATCAACTGGTGGCAAAGAGCTTGGCAGCGTCCTGATCAGATCGCACAAGATGCTCTTGAGAGTGGTCAATACGACCGCGCTGCGAAGGCAGCGGATGATCCACTCAGGCAAGGAATTGCGCATTACCGACAGGGTCAATTCGAACTGGCTGAACGATTGTTCCGCCGTGCTGATGGTGCTGAGGGTCATTACAATCGTGGCAATGCTCTGGCCCGATTGCAGCGTCTGGAGGAGGCCATTGCGGCCTATGACCAGGCATTGGCGCTGAATCCAGACATGCAGGACGCGGCCTTCAACAAGGCATTGCTGGAAGACCTGCTTGAGCAGCAGCGCGAAGAGCAGCAGAAAAATGAGGATCAGCAGGGAGAAGATCAAGAGTCCGAGGAGGGTGAAGAATCCGAGTCCTCACAAAGCGCACAACAGGATTCCACAGAAGGTGAAGGCGAGGAGCAGACGTCCGATGACAACGGTGACCCTCAAGATCAACCGGGAACTGAGGGCGAGCAGACAGACAGCGACGAGAATGCCGAGATGAGCGACACGGATCTGACCAATGAAGAACGCCAGGCTCTTGAGCAATGGCTCAGAAGAGTTCCCGATGATCCGGGCGGATTGCTGAGGCGCAAGTTCATGCTGGAGCATCGCAGACGTCAATCACAGACGAACGAGGATAACACCCCATCATGATCAGATTGACCTCACCCATGAGCCTGTGTCTGATAGCTTGCGTGATCAGCCTGTCGACGGCCAGCGCACAGGGCGTGCGCCTGAGCGTTGATCGCACCACTGTATTTCTGGGTGATACGTTATCGCTGACCATCGATATGATTGACCCTCAGTCGGCAGATGATCTGCAGCCGCCTGACTGGTCACTGCTGGGCAACGACTTCATTGTGACCAATACCGGGAATACATCCATCGTCAACCTCGAGAATGGGCAAAAGTCGACACGATTCTCGCACACAGCCATGCTCGAGCCAACGCGTGCTGGAACATTGACGATTCCCGCCCTGAGGATAGGGGCTGGATCGACCGAGCCCGTGGATATCACTGTGATGGAGCGCGAACAGAACACCTCCAGCACTCAGGCTGATGAGGATCTATTTGTCGAGGCTCAGGTGGATCTGCTCGGTCCTTATGTTCAGCAACTGGTCGTGCTGAAGGTTCGCCTGTATCACGCCAGCAGCATTCTTGAAGGGTCACTGGGCCATCCGGAGCTGGTCAATGCGGTAGTCACAAGGCTTCAACAGGAAGACAACTATCGAACTCGAATCAATGATCGTACTTATCGGGTCATCGAGCGTACGTATCTGGTGTTTCCGGAAAAGAGTGGTGAGCTGATCATTCCTGCATTGGCCTTCGAGGGGCGAATCGCCAACAACTCCCAACGACTGCTTTACAATCGAGGCAATCGTATCAGTGCAAGTAGTGATCCCATCACGCTCAGCGTCAAACCCGTGCCAAGCAGCTTTAGCGGCACGCAGTGGATTCCATCGACGGATGTTCAGATTCAGGAACAATGGTCTGATGCAGTGACGGAGATGATCGTTGGAGAACCACTGACGCGCAGCATCCTGCTGAAGATCAAAGGTCAGTTAGCCACGCAGATCCCGACGCTGGAAGCGCCGGATCAGGCTGGATATCGGATTTATCCTGATGATGAAATTACCAGAACGCGTGCCGAGGAACAGACTGTGGTCGGTGAGAAGGAAGTCAGATGGGCCATTGTTCCGACTACCGAAGGCATGATTACACTGCCGGAAATCCGGATTCCCTGGTGGGATGTGGAGAGCGATCAGGAGCGAGTAGCCATTATTCCTGAACGTCAGATTTCGGTGGCTGCTGGTTTGAATGTGCCGTTGCCCAGGCCTCGCCTCAGCAATCCGGTCGCGCAGGAGCCTGGTGGCATCGATGGCCGATCGGTGAGTTCGAAGTCATGGGGCCTGTGGCCCATGTTGACTGCGGCGGCCGTATTGGGCTGGCTGATTTCCACGCTGTTTCTGATGCGGCAATTGAACACGCTCAGAGACAGGATCACCAATCAGCCTCAGACGGCCAAAGCCTTCGAGTTCAGACGGTCGCCTCAGGAGTTTGATCGTCGCGCACTCAAACTGGCCTGTGAGACTGGTCAGGCCAGGCAGGCAGAACAACAGCTGTTGGCCTGGGCAAGAATCGAAGGGATCACAGCGTTCAGTCTGGGCGCCTTGTCACATCAGCTTGAAGATGTGCAGCAACAGGCAGAAATCGAGCGATTGAACAACGCTCTGTATCGATCTGATGACAGGCAGTGGTCAGGCACGTCCTTGTGGCAGGTGTTGCGTTCTGGACTGAGCCTGAGCAAGGGCTCGCACGGTCAACACGGAGATCGACTGCCCCCGTTATATGCGCCACAGTGATACCATAACAAGATAGCAGAACCGGAGAGGCGGACCTTTTCGGAGCACAGGTTTTGCCCGCAGTTGGGGCGATGAATCGTTCGGAGGAAACATCATGCTGACATCACAACTTCTATGGCCCATCCTGGCATTGACGGGACCGGCCCCGGAGGCAGACTGTGGGGCTCAAACCCTGGTCCATGATGCCGTCATTCATACCGCTTCTGACCGGCAGGCCGTTGCAGATGCCATGGTGTTTGATCAGTGCGGCAAGATTCTCGCAGTGGGCGATCACTCAAGTCTGGCCGAGACGTATCCGAGTGCCAGGTCTTTGTCGCTGTCAGGAAAGACCGTCATACCCGGCTTCATTGATGCCCATGCCCACGTCATGGGTCTCGGGCAAAGCCTGATGACAGCCGACTTGATGGACAGTCAGTCTGTGTCGGAAGTGCTTGAACGGCTGAATATTTTTTCTAAAACGCTGCCTGAGGACGCCTGGGTCACCGGTCGTGGCTGGGATCAGAACAACTGGGACGGCCAGGCCTTTCCTTCTCGTCAACAGCTGGATGTCCTGTTTCCAAATACGCCGGTCTGGCTGCGCCGCGTCGATGGTCATGCCGCTTGGGCGAACACGGCCGCGATGAAAGCAGCTGATCGCGACTTTTCCGGCACCTGGCAGGTCGATGGCGGGCAAATCATCCGGGATGACACGGGTCAGGCCACGGGTGTCTTCATTGATCAGGCCATGGGGTTGATTGAGTCTCATGTGCCAGCCCCGGATGAAAAATTCATCACTCAAGCACTGAATCGGGCCATCAGCACCATGCTTGGTGTGGGTCTGACCGGGGTGCATGAAGCCGGAACAGCGCTGGAATGGTTCCATTTGTATCAGCAGTACAATGATGCCGGTGCCTTGCCGCTGCGTTTGTATGTCATGGCCAATGGCGACGGAGCGATGCTGGAGAGACTGTGCACCGAAGGGCATTATGAGGCTGATAATCATCGACTGGTGGCACGCTCGGTGAAGTTGTACATGGACGGCGCACTGGGTAGCCGCGGTGCTGCACTACTGGAACCGTATAGTGATCAACCTGGCCATATGGGTCTGCTGCTGACCGAACCGGAGGTGTTTGAATCGTTGGTCAAGCGCGCCGCTGCCTGCAAACTGCAGGTTAATACGCATGCCATCGGTGATCGCGGCAATCGGGTGGTTCTCGATGGCTATGAGAAGGGACTGGGTGCGTCGGTTACCGAAGGCCGTCATCGAATCGAACATTCACAGGTCGTTGCTCTGGAAGATTTCAAGCGCTTCAAGTCCATGGGCCTGATTGCCTCTGTCCAACCCACCCATGCGACCAGTGACATGGATTGGGCCGAACAGCGCGTTGGGCCTGAACGTGTTCAAGGAGCCTATGCCTGGCAGCGGTTCATAGCGCTGGGTGTGCCGCTCGCTCTGGGTTCGGATTTTCCGGTAGAACGTCCAGATCCGCTGTTAGGATTTTACGCCGCAGTCAGCCGTCAGGATACGTCCGCGTCGCCTGAAGGGGGATGGTATCCGGATCAACGTTTGACTCGCTTGCAAGCCCTCAAGGGCTTTACGATTGACGCAGCCTTTGCAGGCTTTATGGAAACAATCACAGGATCGCTGGAAGTCGGCAAGCAGGCTGACTTTGTGGTGTTGTCCAAAGATATCATGACGGTGCCGAGCGCTGAAATTCTTCAGACCCAGGTCTTGCAGACCTGGGTGGATGGTCAGCAGATGTACTTGCAGACCGAAGCACGGTAGACGCTGACTAGTCCAGGGAACCGCTGAACAAATCATGGTTGTTTGTCTTGAGCGTCAAATACGCCCCTTCAGCGTTGCATGAACCGAGCCATAACAACACGATGACTCGGTTCATGCGCCTTGATCGGACGCATTTCCCTTCTCGATCCAACTCGCTTAAGACTTGTTCAGAGGCTCCCTGACACCGATGAAATGGAAAGACAGATCGGACCGCGACGGGCCAAACCCGTGGAACCTCTCGAAGCAATGACTTCGCTATTCAGATTGGGAGCCGTCGGCGATCACCATAGAGGCCAGGGGGATGAGCCCCGACGGATGCAAGAGTGCAATCGATCCTCTCCTTTGCTGATCAACAGCGTTGCAAAACCGACGGTGTCCTGGATCACTCAGAATGAAACGTCTCTTTAAAGGCTTTATGAACTATGCTCGACAAGATTGAATCGTTTGGACCGTTGCTGATTGTCGTCACGTTGGTTGTGCTGGTGCTTGGGGTGGCACATTGGTTACTCATTAAGCGGCAGTCAGGCCTGGGCAATGAGCGCTTGTTTCCACGTCAGCTCATCATGCTCGGCTTGACGCTGATTGGCCTTCTGATCATTGTTTTTGCCTTACCCATCGAAGATAGTTCGCGAAATCAGTTATTAGGCTTGCTCGGGATTGTCATATCGGCCATCTTTGCGTTTTCATCCACAGCGGTGACATCAAATCTTTTAGCCGGTGTGCTGCTGCGAATCACAAAGCCATTCAAGGTAGGGGACTTCATCCGCATTGGTGATCATTTCGGCAGAGTCTCTGAGCGTGGACTGTTCGACACGGAAATCCAGACGGAAACAAGAGAACTGGTAGCTTTGCCAAACACCTTCTGTATCAGCAATCCGGTCACCACCATTCGCAGTACCGGCACCATCATCTCGGCGTCTCTGTCTCTGGGTTACGATCTGGATCGTCGACGAATCGAGCCCTTGCTCCTGGAAGCCGCACAAAGCGCCGGTTTGACCGAGCCATTCGTCCATATCCTGGAACTGGGCGATTTCTCGGTTACATACCGTGTCTCGGGTTTGTTAGAGGAATCCAAACGTCTCATTTCAGCCCGATCGAACCTGTTCGCATCGGTGCTGGACACCCTGCACAGTCATGACATCGAAATCATGTCGCCTTCCTACATGAACCAGAGGAAGGTCAGTGATAGCGCAAGAATCATCCCTTCAACAACAGTCGTGACAACCTTCGAGGCATCTGAGTCGTCACCGGAAGACATCGCCTTCGACAAGGCAGAACGTGCCGAACAGTTGGAGAAAGAAAAACTGCAGTTGATGCAGGAGATTGAAGCGCTGGAAGTGGCGATCAAGCAGGTCAGCGACGAAGAAAAGAAACAGGCCATGCAGGCATCGCTTGAGAATGTGCAGACACATCTGAAGTCCCTCAACGAGATGCCAGAGCAATCGGACAGTGTTCAAGAATGATACTGAGCGGCTGGAGAACCTGTTTGATCTCTACACCAAAATGACAGCGGATAAAAAGAAAGCTGTCTAAATCATGCGACTAGCAGTACACTTAAAAGTGTTGTTTATCGTATTATTCAGGATTGGAGGAAAACAGTGAACACTGTAACGGCCAATGAACTTAAAACCAAAGGCATATCGGCAGTAGAGGTGCGCTTGAAGGTGGACGAAGAGGTGATTATCTCAGTCCGAGGGCAAGACCGCTATGTGGTGATGGATATTGATAAATACGCCAGGTTGCGTGAATATGAGCTGGCTATCGCCGTGCAAGAGGCCAGAGCTGATGTCGATGCTGGTCGCTGCACCAGCGAAAGTGTTGCTGAGCATATGCAACGGGTGGTGGATGTATAGGCTTGTTTTCCCTGAGAGTTATGTTCGGCGGGCCAGAAAGTTTTTGAAAAAGCACCCTGAGGTGCGCAAGCAATACCCAAAAACGCTGGAACTGCTTGAGCTTAACCCTTACCACCCTTCACTCAGGTTGCATGGCTTGCAAGGTCGGCTCAGTGGCTTATCTTCAGTGTCAATCACAATGAGTTATCGCATCGTTCTGGAAATGGTCATTCAGGACAGAGACATTATCCTTGTCGATATTGGCAACCATGGTCAGGTCTATTAACAGGACAACCTAACTCAGGAAAAACCTAAGGAGCCTCTGAACAAGTCTTAAGCGAGTTGGATTGAGAAGGGAAATGCGTCCGATTAAGGCGCATGAGCTGAGTCATAGTGGTGTTATGGCTCAGCTCATGCAACGCCGAGCGGGCGTATTTCACGCTCAAGACAACCGGTCATGACTGGTTCAGAAAGTACCTGTTCTGAGTTAGTACTGAGTTATTCTGAACCTTTCAAAAAGTGCCTGTCCTGAGTTAGTTGTCTTAAAAAAAATAGAACTATGGCCCCTTAAACTAAAAATAAAAATTCACTGTTCGGAACGAACTAAGCGCACACGTTCGTTAACATTACGATCATGTAAGCCGTTGTCATGCCCGTAACTGAAGAAGGTAAACCGAGCATAGACAGTGCTGACAGCATTGGGCGAGGACGACCAAAACCTACTTGATGGCGTATTGGGAAAGGCAGTTTCATTAATAGCAGGGTTAAAACAATTTATTGCAGCAATACTGCGTAGCTCTTCGATATCTGGTAAACGCCAATCAGTAAATCCCGCAAAGTCTTCTGAACCTGCCAGATCTAATGCTTGTTGCCATGTATGAGTTGTTACGGTTCCCGTTGTACAATCTGTACCTGACAACCCTTGACTACATTGTTTCCACATCAACCCTGTTTTGTTGTCCGTAACCACATTGTTACTAGACAGGGTTTCGACATTGTAACGACTATCTGGCCATTCATCAGTAATATAATCTTCACAGGTTCTTGCTGCATCAGCAGATTGTGAAATAATTAAAGTAAATAGTAATATTGCTGTGGTTTTCATATTACTTCCTTTGAAATACAAAAGCTTCTTGAGTAACAGGATAAAAAATTGTGAAATCCACCACTTGGCGTTATAAAACTTACTAATAACGGACTATTAGATTGCATTTTGTGTCTTGATTGGCAAATTTTCCATTCTTTTTCCCACTGCTACATAATTATTCGAAGGCCTCTATAAATTTGTAAAACCTTGCGTTTGGATTTGCTGCGGTTTTGTTCAACCTGATAAATTTGTTGATACGATTTCACTGTCTAGAACGAACTAAACGCACAGGAAAGCTTTGCACACGACCAACTCTTCTGTTGCCAGTATCATGAGCGAAAGAGCTAATCCAAGCAGTATCAAAATTGCCAATAATAGAAGGAAAAGAAGGCGAGGACGACCAAAACCAATTTGATGGCGTATTGGGAAAGTAATTGGTATCTATAGTCGGCGAATCAAACTTGCCTTTGTTGGCGATTGATGAAAGCTCTGCAACTGTTGGTATTCGCCAATTATTAAAACCACATAAGTTATCGGTGTTTGAGCCCTGTACCAACTCATTCCAACTTGGGTCGAAATAACTACCTTTGCGATTTGGATGATCACGGCCTATTGCTGTAAGTCCGCCCCATTGGTAGACATTGTCTTTGTGGTGAATACCTGCTGTGGTGGTCTTTACCTCCCAAACCATGCCTGTGACATTATCTTTAACACATGCCCATGGCGTTGTTATATAATCGATACTTTGGTTTGCTAATGGTGTGCCACTAGCATCAAGTTTGATAAAGCTAAAGCCTGCATGACCATCTGTTGGGTCATTGTCTGTCGCATCTCGACCTGTG
>QIKT01000165.1 GCA_003233095.1 Oceanospirillales bacterium
GATTCGACGGTTGTTGAACCAGTCCACCCAGGTCAGTGTTGCCTGCTACACATCCTCAAGTCCACGCCAAGGGCCGTCTTTGTGAATGACCCCCTGCCTTGTTGATCCAGGATCTCAGTGTTTCCGGGATACAGCCGATCTTTGTGGCAACCGACTGAATGGTGGCCCAGCGAGATGAATGGTCATGTTCGCTGGTCAAGACCAGTCGAACCGCGCGTTCCCGACAGGCTGCTAGAGTATTCCCTCTAACCAGAGCGGATAGACTGCCCCATATTTCAGAATCCGAGGCGAGAGAGCAGCGATGAAACGAGTTATTTTCAACCAGAAAGGCGGTGTTGGAAAATCAACAATTGTCTGCAATCTTGCAGCGATCAGTGCCGAACGAGGCCTGACAACCGCAGTCATCGACCTCGACCCTCAGGGCAACTCCAGTCAGTATCTGATGGGGGAAGATTGGCAGCAGCAAGAGACCAATGTGGCCCGTTACTTCGAGAAGACTCTGGGGTTCAAACTGGCTGAGTCTGATCCGGCTGATTTCTGCGTTGAGACACAATTCGAACGCTTGTGGATCATGCCCTCATCAATGGAATTGAACGACCTGCAGTCGAAGCTGGAGGCCAAGCACAAGATTTACAAACTGCGTGACGCGCTTGATCAGCTGCTCGATCAGGTTGACTGCATCTACATTGATACGCCGCCTGCCTTCAATTTCTATACGCTCTCCGCTCTGATTGCCGCCGATCGATGCCTCATCCCGTTTGACTGTGACGAATTTTCTCGCAAGGCCTTGTATCAGCTGATGGGTAATGTGGCAGAAACTCGGGAAGATCATCATCCTGATCTGGCGATCGAGGGCATTATTGTCAATCAGTATCAGCCTCGCTCAAATTTGCCGAGACGCATGGTGCAGGATTTGAAAGATGATGGTTTGCCTGTGTTCGAGAGCACGATTTCATCTTCGGTGGTGGTCAAGGAGTCACACGAAGCGTCGTCTCCATTGATTCATTATCGCCCGACACACAAATTGTCTCTTGAGTTTGAAGCTTTGTATGACGAAATGAATTCTCAGTAAATCCGCTGTGCTTGCGATTCGCTTGCCTGGATCAGGCTTGCTTGTGACGAGCTTCGAACTGATCTTCTATCATCCGTGCATACTGGTCAACGGGTTGATCCTGATGCGCATAGACAAATAGCATGCCTTGTGGAATGTGGCTTACCAGCGCATTGATGTCACGATTGATGCCTGAGGGCAGTTCGCTATCGCGGCCTGGAATCATCATCACGGTAAATTGTTCACCGCCATCCAGTGTGACCACCAGATGCAGCGATTCAACACCGTCAATAACACAGGTGGTCAAATAGGTCACATCGGCGATGCCACCGTCAAAGGCCAACCCCAGTTTGTCAAACACAGCGTGCTGTTCATCCACCTGGGTCACGTTGTGATCAGCTGTCGTGTCGTGATTGTATTTATCGTGGTGGGCCATGTGGGCCATGAACACGGCAGCATCCGCGCTGCGTGAGCCCTGAGGCAGGATGCTGATCAGTCCGACTGCCAACACCATCGCTGCGGCCAGTGACACTGATTTGAGTACCCACGAATGGATTGAACGGCTCGGTTTCTGCGGGTTCTGGTCGTGACAGGCCTGAAGAATCTCGTCTCGTCGATCGTCTACCGGCACAGTCATAGCGCCCTTAAGGCGTGCTTCAAACTGCAGCGCGTCTCGATGTCGCTGCGCCAGGCTCAAATCCTGACGTCGAGCCTCCACGAATTCGGGATTATCCGAGTGTGGATCGGCGCCTAGCAATGTGTCGAAGTTTTTGTCGTTCATGGTCTGTGTTAGCAAGTCCTGATGAGTGCGGCGACCTCTCGTGGGCTGATGTGTCGGATCACTGTTGGGAACCTCTAGAAGAAACCTATCTGCGCGATCCGATTGCGGCGTTGCGCGGTGCTCGGAATTCTCATGTACTGCCAAGTACACTGCGGTTCCTGTGCTCCGTGCGCCTTGCACTCGAACCGCTCGCTACGGTTTCTAGTGGTTCCCTGTTGATCCTGACATACCATCATAGACCTGTTTCAGATCGTTTCGCTTTCAGAAGATGTTATTTTTTTGTAAAGATCCGCATAGCCCGTCCCGGACTGTCGAACAGGGCAGAGATTATCATAAATTGAAGTGTCTTGACCGGGCCGTCAGAGGGGGCGTATTTGCCATCTCAATCCAATCCGCTTAAGACTTGTTCAGAGGCTCCCTAGCAGACGGGAGTCATTCAGCCGCATTTGGAATTGCCGCAGGACAGGCAAGTCTCGCAGCCATCCATCAGGATCATGGCTTTGGTATTGCACTTGTAGCACAGCGTGGCGGATTCGGGATAGTTGTTATCCGAATCTTCGGCGCCGACTACAACCGGAGTCGCTGCCAGCGCGATCTGCTGATGTTTCATCTGGATCAGCTCTTGCTCCTCTGGTGTGAGCTCATCGCTCTGCATCATGCCCAGTTTGATCAGGTGACGTTCAATCACGGCACCGATCTCGGCGACCAGTGAGGGCATGAATTTGCCTCCGGACCTGAAATAGCCACCGCGCGGGTCAAATACGGCTTGCAGTTCTTCGGACAGGAAGGTCACATCACCCCCCTTGCGAAAGACCGAAGACATGACCCGAGTTAGCGCAACAATCCACTGGAAATGGTCCATGTTCTTGGAGTTGATGAATATCTCGAATGGGCGACGTGCCTCATGTTCCGTCCCCTGGTTCAGGACGATGTCATTGATCGTCACGTACAGGGCGTGCTCGTCCAACGGCGTGCGAATCTTGTAGGTCGAGCCTTCCAGCGACTCCAGACCTTCGGGTCGTTTGACCTCTTCGGTCATGTGGATGACTTCGGGCTTTTTCTCGACGCCCGGTTCAACAACTGTTTCGAGCTCGGCTGTGACCACTTTGTAATTGACGATCTTACTTTGAATTTTTACTGCCATGACGTTGTTCTCGATGCATGCCGGTGCTCCCGGTCGGGTCTGTTGGTTGGTGAGTCAGAATTTTCCGTAGTAGCCTTCTTTGAGGGCATCGTACAGGTTGGCGGCTGTGTGCATTTCGCCGTCATACTCCACTTCTTCGTCGCCACGCAGTTCAACGATGGTGTCGTCATCAAGCACAAACTGATAGGTGGTGTTCTTCAGGTCATCTTCCTTAACCAGGACGCCCTGGAAGGCCTCGGGATTGAAGCGGAACGTGGTGCAGCCCTTCAGGCCGCGGCTGTGTGCGTAGGTATAGAGTTGTTTGAACTCTTCGTACGGCTGATCAGTGGGCACGTTGACGGTCTTGGAGATCGACGAATCGATCCATTTCTGTGCTGCCGCCTGAATGTCGACGTGTTCCTTGGGCATGATCTCGTCGGATGAAGCGAAGTAATCAGGCAGGCTGTTGGGGTCGGCTTTCTCATCGACCAGGGAGCGATAGGCCAACAACTCATACGAGTAGACCTCGACCTTTTCCTTGCTCTTCTTGCCTTCGCGGATAACGTTTCGCGAGTAGTGGTGCGCAAAGCTGGGTTCAATGCCGTTGCTGACATTGTTGCCCAGCGACAGCGAAATGGTGCCGGTGGGTGCAATCGAGGTGTGATGCGTGAAGCGTGCGCCTTCCTGCTCGATTTCGGCGACCAGTTCCGGGGCGACACTGGCCACCTGACGCATGTAGTTGGAATAGCGTGCGTGCAGAACGCGTCCTTTGACGACGTCACCGACCTTGATCCCATCGGCCTTCATTTCCGGCCGCTTGCGCATCAATTCTGGGGTGATTGTAAACTCTTCATCCATGATCGGGGCCGGACCCTTTTCACGGGCCAGTTCGAGCGCAGTCTGCCAGCCGGTCACCGCCATTTCTCGAGAGACCATATCGGTAAACTTCAGCGAGTCGGGGCTGCCATAGCGCATTTTCAGCATGGTCAGAGTGGACCCGAGGCCCAGAAAGCCCATGCCGTGACGACGCTTGCGGAAAATTTCGTCACGCTGCCTGGAGAGTGGGAGGCCGTTGATTTCGACGACGTTATCGAGCATTCGAGTAAAGATACGAACGGTTTCCTGATATTCCTCGATGTTGAAGCACGCCTTGGAGGTGAACGGATGATCAACGAAACGGGTCAGGTTGATGGATCCGAGCAGGCATGATCCGTAGGGCGGCAAAGGTTGCTCACCACAGGGGTTGGTTGCACGAATATCCTCGCAGAACCAGTTGTTGTTCATGTTGTTGACCCGGTCGATGAGGATGAATCCGGGTTCGGCAAAGTCATAGGTCGAGGACATGATGCTGTCCCACAGGCCGCGTGCCCGTACAAGGTTATAGACGCGGCAGCCAACTTGGCCTTGTTCATTGGTCACATACCCATCGTGAATGGGCCAGTCACGCCAGATGACATGCTCGGAGTCAGTCAGGTCGATCTCACCGGATTCCTTGTCCAGAATCGGGAAGACCAATGGCCATTCGGTGTCCTCACGAACGGCCTGCATGAAGTCATCGGTGATCAGCAGTGACAGGTTGAACTGTCTGAGCCGGCCATCTTCACGCTTGGCACGGATGAATTCCCGGACATCCGGGTGTGAGACGTCAAAGGTGGCCATCTGAGCACCGCGGCGCCCGCCCGCTGATGAGACGGTAAAACACATCTTGTCATAGATGTCCATGAACGACAGCGGACCAGAGGTATACGCCCCAGCGCCAGAGACATAGGCGCCGCGTGGTCTCAGAGTCGAGAACTCATAGCCAATGCCGCAGCCGGCTTTCAGTGTCAGCCCGGCTTCGTGCACTTTTTCCAGGATGCCGTCCATCGAATCGGTGACAATGCCCGAAACAGTACAGTTGATGGTGGATGTGGCGGGTTTGTGTTCCCGCGCGCCGGCGTTGGAGGTGATCCGCCCAGCCGGGATGGCACCGTGGCGCAGGGCCCACAGAAATCGTTCGTACCAGTGTTCGCGGTCCTCGGCATTCTCAACCTCGCACAGTGCGCGAGCCACTCGTTGATAGGTGCCGTCAATATCCTGATCGACGATCTTGCCGTCTTTGGTCTTCAGGCGATACTTCTTGTCCCAGATGTCTTTGGATGCTGCTTGTATTGGTATGGATACTCCACCGGTATCCTGTGCCTTTAGATGGGCGCTGCTCATGCTAAGGGTTCCCCTGACGTTCATATTGTTATCGTTATAGGCTACTGGTTTTGTATGGTTCTACCATTTGTAGCGGTTCGAAAATGTTGCAGCCACTACATGTTGTGGCCGTAAACAAGGTTAGACCTGCCATGTAGTGTTGTCAAATATTTTTTAGGCAAAGGAAATCAGCGGCTTGCAGAGTGGTCTTGATGTGGTTCGGTAACAGTGATGGGCTTGTCATTGATCCATGTTTCGACTCTGTGATAGCGGTCTCAATCCCCGTTGAACAGGCTGCAATCACGCAGTGAACATCGTCGAACGAGTGCTTCAAGTGCGGCTTTGTGCTGTGATCGGATATTTCCGAGCTTGTATTATGCCGATGTTGAGCGATATAGTCATTAGCTGGTTCTTGATGAACTCAATAAGATTTCCGGGAATTTCTGACATGACCGCCTTGACCATCGTCTCGCGCCCCCGTCGTTCGCTGGTGTTGCTGTTTGTTCTGTTGCCTGCTCTGGCTGTGGCTCAATCCAGCCTGGATAGCTACAGTGATCTGGTGGCCAACCGAGCCTATATGTACGACCTTTCCACGCTGTACAGCAGGCAGCAGAACATCGCAATCAATCAGACCATCTCTACCGCGACCGAAGCCATTGCAGCGGTGTCGGAGGGTCGTGTTGACATGGCGTCAATCAGCCGCAACCTGAGGCAAGGTGATTCGGTCGAGCGGATGGCGACTGCCATTCCTGTCGCTTGGGATGCGCTGACAGTCATTGTGCACCCTGACAATCCGATCAACAATATCAGTCTCGAGCAACTCTATGACCTGTATACCGGTCAGATCACCAACTGGTCGTCATTCGGTATTGATCCGGGGCCGATCACACTGGTGACACAGCAAGGGGAAGCCGCAGGGCCTGATTATAACCTGAGAGAAATTCTGCTCGGCAGCACCAGCATTCCCCTGTCCAGCACGCTACAGGTTGCTGACTCCGAGGCAGTCATTGCCGAGGTGGAGAAAAACCTGCAAGCCATGGCCGTGATGAACTATTCCACGATCAGGTTACGCAGTATTCGTCTACTGGCGCTGAATCAGATACCGGTCTCACCACAAACCATCCAGTCCGGTGACTATCTGCTGGCGGTGCCACTGTATCTGGTCGTCCGCGACGATGGACGCAACAGTCGCGATGTACGTCGTCTGGTCCGGTTTTTTTCCAGTTCCAGTGCCAAGAACGTGATGCGACGCAACGGGGTGACACCCTATTCGGATGCCATAGGTTTGTCCTCTGTTGCCCTGGACAGATCACGGATCATGCAGCAGGTCAGGCGGCGAACTCAGTAGCAGTGAGCAGACACTCTGATCGTTCGGTCGTTGCAGTCAGTTTCGACCTGGACGATACGCTTTGGCCTATTGCTCCTGCCATCGAACAGGCCGAGAGAGGCCTGCATCGTTTTTTGTCGAATACTGCCCTCGAATCACCCAGCAGATGGGTTGTCAGGCGGTCTCCGATCATCGTCAACAGGTGGCGGAACAGCATCCGGATGCAATATGGCCGCGATCGTCACGCTGTGTCAGTTGCCCGCCCTCCTTGACGCTTTGAACGCCTGATACGAACGCCCGAAAGGGCTTTGTAATTAACGTGGTCTTCGTCCTGATCTGGCATACTGTCGCCTGTTCTCAAGGTGACCATGTCGCGACAGGAATGATGCCATGAAACGACTACTGATCGGGCTGGTTCTCCTGCTACTGCTGTTGGCAGTGGCGGTTGTGGGTTTGCTGTTGTTTGTCGATCCCAATGACTACAAGGACCAGATTGCGGACCAGGTCAGGGAATCGACGGGCATGACATTGACGATCGATGGACCGATCGAATGGTCACTGTGGCCATCGGTTGCGCTGGAGCTCAGCGACGTCACAGTCATGGCAGCCCCTCCGTTCGACAATGAGTCCTTGCTGGTGGCCGGACGACTGTCGACCGGCGTGGCATTGATGCCGCTGTTCAAAAAGGCGCTGGTTATCGAGAGTTTGACCGTTGTTGACGCCCAGGTTCAGCTGCTCACTGACGCACAGGGGCGCTCGAATCTGGATGCGCTACTGGGCACTGATGAACCATCCTCCGATCAAGCCAATGGCCCATCACCACAGGCTGATCAGTTGCGTGTCGGTGAGATCCGCCTCGAGTCGGTTCAACTTCGCATGAGAGATCTGCGATCCGGTGCCGATCAGCTGATTCGCGTTGACCAGGCGACTCTGCAACGCTTCGAGATCGGTCAGCCAGCAGCATTCGAGCTGCAAGGCAGCTATCTGGACGCAGGGACCCTGCTGATTGATGACTTGAGGTTGTCAGGGCAATTGGTCATCAATGAGCAAGCGCCGATGCTCAGTCTTGATGACTTGCGCGCTGAAGCGCGACTGGCTGGCCTGGATATGCCTCTGATAATCACCGGTGACCTGTCAGTCGACACGACTCGCGGAATCAAGCTCAGCCTTGATCAGGCGATGTTGTCACTGGACAAGCAGTCGTTTGCACTCGACTTGCAGATTGATGTTGGTGATCAGATGAATGTCGACGTTACATTGTCAGGCGAGTCCCTGGATCTGGATCGCTTGATCAGTCGTTTGCCATCTGAGAGCCCTGCTCAGGCGTCGAGCGGTGCTCAGTCAGACGACCTGGCCTGGCTCAATGGTCTGTCTCTGGATGGATCGGTGAGTATTGATCAGGTGACTCTTAACGGTCTTGAACTCAAACAATGCCGTGCCACACTGCGGGCGCGCAATGGCGTTCTGGACATCAACAGTATCCAGGCCAGCAGCTTTTCAGGTCAACTACTGGCCGACGCCCAGATCGATGCTCGGTCATCGCCACCGATGGTCAGCCTCTCTCCCAGGCTTAGTGGCATCGATATCGGCGCGTTGAGCCAGCAGGCCACAGACACCTCGCTGGTCCGGACCTCGGGCGATCTGAGCATGTCACTGTCGGGCCGGGGGCTGGATCCCGAAGGGCTGATTAATACGCTTGATGGCACCGGAGACTATGAGTTCTCGGCAGGTTCCATTGCCGGAATCGACATCAATCGCTTGGTCGAAGAGCTGATTGCGATGAACAATCTAGCAGGACTGAGCGGTGCATTTGATGGTGAAACCCCATTCGATCAGATGTCAGGTACCCTGTCCTTTGATCAGGGCACCATTACCTCACCCTCTTTGCGCCTGGCGACCGACAGTTTTATCATCACTGGTTCAGGCGCATTGAATCTGCTGGCTGCCGAGTTGGATTATCAGATTCAGCTCGAGCTTCTGGGTGTGCTCAGGGAGCAGTTCGTGTCGCGTTATGGACAGTACAGTCAGCCGATAATTCCGCTGCAAATCAATGGTCCCATTGCCAGCCCTTCGATCAATTTCGATCTGCAGGCGTTCATCAGGCAGAACGCCGGTGCCCGGATCGAGCAGGAAAAGGACGCGCTCAAGGACAAGCTTAAAAACCGCCTGCTGGATCGACTGCGAGGCGATGATGATGACAACACACAATCCAACGACGGAGATCGCGGACAATGACCTCTTCCCAGACTCGTATACAGGCTCTTGATGGTGAGCAACTGGCTCAGTGGCTCCCATCTCAGTCTGAAGCGACCCGCAACTGGGTGACAACTCAGGGGTTCGATGCGACTGCTGGAACCATCTGCCTGATTCCTGATCAGGAAGGATCGATCGACTGCGTTCTGGCTGGGCTGGGCGATGAGCCTGACTTGTATACCCTCGCTGCCTTACCCAGTCAGTTGCCCGACGGCGACTATTGGCTGGAGGGTCTGAATGAGACCGGCAAGGCTGCACAGTTGAGCCTCGGCATCGAACTGGGTCGCTATCGTTTCGATCGCTATCAAAGCGCTGGAAAACCTCTGGCTCAGATTGACTCTGATGCGCTCGATGATTCGATTCGATCACAGCGCGATGCGGTCTTTCAGGTTCGTGATCTGGTCAATACACCCACCGAGGATATGGGGCCGGAGGCACTCTCGGCTGCACTGACATCGCTGGCAAGCGAGCATGGCGCTACATGCACTGAGTGGATTGGCGAAGAGTTGCTGGAGAATAATTGCCCAGCCATCCATGCCGTTGGGCGCGCAGCTCACGGTGATCGACAACCTCGGTTGACTCGAATGGACTATGGTCACCCTGATCATCCCCGAGTCGTGATTGTCGGCAAGGGCGTCTGTTTTGATACCGGCGGATTGAACATCAAGGGCGGTGTCGGCATGCGCTCGATGAAAAAGGATATGGGCGGCGCAGCGCATGCCATCGGTCTGGCCGGCCTGATCATGCGAGCGAAGCTGCCGATTCATCTGACGGTGCTGCTGCCAATCGTTGAGAACGCGATTTCATCCAATGCCTATCGGCCCGGTGATGTGCTCAGCAGTCGTGCCGGCTTGAGCATTGAAATAGGCAATACTGACGCTGAAGGACGAGTCATTCTGGCCGATGCACTGACGCTTGGAAGTGAGCTCGAACCAGAGTTGATGATAGATTTCGCGACGCTCACCGGAGCGGCACGAATCGGGTTGGGGCCAGATCTGCCGCCTGTGTTCGGGCGTGTGGATCAAACCGTGAATGACCTGGTCTCAGCCAGTGAACGGGTGACTGATCGTCTCTGGCCCATGCCACTGTATGCGCCGTATCGAGAATTCCTGAACAGCTCGATCGCCGACCTGTGCAACAACGCATCCACGTCAATGGGGGGTTGCATGACGGCCGCATTGTTCCTGGATCGCTTTGTCGCCGAGGGAATTGACTGGTGTCATATCGATACCTTCGCATGGACCCACAAGTCGGAACCAGGCCGCAGTGAAGGTGGCGATGCCTTGGGCTGTCGAGCGGTGTTTGCCTATCTCAGCGAACGTTATCAGCGTTGAGAGGGGCCGCTTAGAACTCCAGGGACAATAATTCGCTGCGAATGCGTTCGAACTGTTGTCGCGCCGCATCCAGTTGAGACTGGTAATTGCTGGCGCTGGATTTGCGCGCATCCTGTTCCATCTGTCGAGCAATGTCAGACAAACCCAATGCGCCGAGGTTGGCACTGGTTGATTTGAGACTATGTGCTGGCATGATCATGTCACTGATCTGATTGGCACGAATGGCATGTTCGATCTGATCAAGGATCTTCGGTGTGTCTTCCAGGTAGACATCAATCAGTACCTTGGATTCATCGCCCATGATGTCGGTCAAGTCACGCAAAATGTCATGATCGATCAGAGAATCGGCAGGAGCAGCAGGCCGGGTTCTGGCCGCTGTGGCGTTCTGGTTGGCGCTTTTATTCCGATCGATCGATTTGAGTGCCATCTCGGGCTTGGCATCATCGGTTTGCCCATTGAGCTTGGTCTGCGTTGACCAACGGCTGATCATTTCGCTGACGACCAGCTTGTTGAGCGGTTTGGCCATGTAGTCATCCATGCCGGCTTGCAGGCACTTCTGTCGATCACCCGCCATCGCATTGGCGGTCATGGCCACGATGGGCAGCCGCTCGCTGCCACGGGAGGCTTCATGCTTGCGCCACTCGCGCGTCGCCGTGTAGCCATCCATCATCGGCATCATGCAGTCCATCAAGACCAGGTTGAAGGACTCGGCCTTCATCAGGTTGAGCCCTTCCTGACCATTCTTGGCAATCTTGAACTCGCAGTCGAGAATCTGCATGAGTTTCTGTGCCACGTGCAGGTTGACCGGATTGTCCTCGACCAGTAGCACTTTGGGTGTGGTGGTTCTGATCGGCATTTGCCCTTCCTGGGGCAAGTGCGAGACTGCGGTCTGAGTCCCGGTGACCTTCTCGAGATTCTGCTTGAGACCTGCATTGAGCAATTCATCAATCGCTTCGTGTAAAGTGCCTTGTGAGACATCTCGGGGGAGCGCCGAGACTCGTTGTCCCGGGGCAATGCTGGCAGGCAAGCTGCCTTCCTGATTCAGAACCAGAATACAGGCGTCGGACAGCCGCGTATTCTGCTTGATCTGGCGAATCAGTTCATAGGCCTGTTCTCCGAGACTGCCGATGTCGATCACCAGGACATCGAAATTCCAGCTGCTGCCCAGTTTGCTGATTTTCTCCAGCTTGGCGATCAGCTCGCGGAGCGATCCGATGCTCTGTGCCTCGGTACCCCATCCTTCGATGAAGACTGACAGGCGCTGCTTCAGCGCATCATCGCCACAGGTGATAATGACGCGGCTATCATGTACTTCCTTGCGCTGGTTGACCAGGTCGCCGGTGGACTTTTTCAGTTTGATCAGGAACCAGAACACTGAGCCTCGATCAGGCTCTGATTTGACCCCGATCTTGCCCTGCATCAGATTCACCAGCCGCTTGCAGATGGCCAGTCCCAGTCCGGACCCACCGTAGGTACGAGTGGTTGACGCATTGGCCTGAGAGAAGGGTTTGAACAGCTTGGATGCGGTCGCAGCATCCATGCCAATCCCGGTGTCGCGTATGCGAAACAGCAGCTCATTGTGCGTTCGAGTCTCGGCATGCTTCTTGATCGAGATGTCGACAAAGCCTGAATCGGTGAACTTGATGGCATTGCTGACCAGATTGGTCAGTACCTGGCGCAGTCTGACCGGGTCACCGCGAGCCGCCAGGCGAACACCGGGCTCAATTCGGGTTCTCAGTTCGACGCCTTTCTTGCTCGCGCTGCCCGCCATCAGACGAGACACCGAGTCCATCAGTTCCTTGAGATTCAGGCCGACATCTTCGAGTTCGAGCTTGCCTGCCTCAATTTTCGAATAGTCGAGAATGTCGTCAATGATGGACAACAGGTGCTTGGACGACTGAAAGGCAGTCTGTAGATAGTCCAGCTGTGTCGGGTCCAGATCAGTGCTGCGAAGGATGTCCAGAATGGGCAGGATGCCATTGAGTGGAGTGCGGATCTCATGGCTCATGGTGGCCAGGAATTCACTCTTGGCCATGACCGCGGAATCGGCTTCGATCTTCGCTTGACGCAAGTCTTCCTCGATACTGCGCTGCTGATCGCGCTGGCGCATCAGCTCGTCATTCGCAGCAGTCAGTGAGCCCCGTGAATCTTCGGCGGCTTCGGCAAGTCGCTTGTTCTCCACCAGTAGGCGCATGGACTGCATCATGCCTTTTTTGGCACGCAAGGAGCCGAACAGACTGCCGATGTAGATCAGTATCACCAGCACACCGGCAAACCAGTAGTCAGTGGCCTCACCGAGCAGGAATTGCCAGACCAGAGGGATCAAAGCGGTCAGAGAAAAGGCAAACATGGTCATCGACAGCGGAGCCAGCAGAATAATGCCGGCCACTGCGAGGCTGGCCACAATCAAGGTGGTGTAGACAATGGTCGCAGGCGGCGCAATACCCATGAACAGCAGCGCCGAGGAACCCCATCCCGCGCCGGTTAGAATCATCATGGCAGTGGCCAGCAGAATCCACATCGATTGATTTTCAGCGCGGGCGCCAAATCGGTTGTAGCTGGTCCAGACTATGACGCGGACTAGTCCCAGCAACACGAAGTAACCGGCCCAGATCAGTCCGGCCGTGCTCTGGTAGGAGGAATAGAGATATCCTCCATAGGCGATGGCCAGGATCGTGTGCAACATGACGCTGAAGATGGTGAGACGATAGATGGCCTGGACACGCAGTGCCCGGGTAATGACCACGTCGGTCAGCGTCAGATCGCTTTGCCTGTTTGGGGTTTCAGTGTCAATCATGCGATGGGGTGATGGCAGTTCAGCGGTGTTGTGAGAATTCGAAGTCCAGACGGAAATCCGGTTCCTGTATGAAGTTGCCCTGTAGATAGTCCGCGCCGGACGTCCACATGTCAGCGGCAGTTGCCGCATCTTCAATGCCAGGGATAATGGTTTTCTGACCGCGTTCATGCAGTCGAGCCACAATGGTTGATACCGGCTCTTCGGTCATCTCCTGAAGCTCGGCAGCATTCGGTAACTTGATGTAATGAACCGGCAGCTCTTCAATCAGTTCGAAGGCGCTATCAGTGGCGGTGAATTGCCCGAGTGACAGTTGCACGCCGATATCCATGAGTCGGTCAAACGTATCAATGGCTGCGGATCGATGGCGAATGACCGCCGGAAGCTTGAATTCTACAATTACATTCAGTGGGTCCACTTCTCGCTTGAGAATCTGTTCCTGAACCCATTCGACCCATTTGCTGTGGCTGAATACCCAGGGGGACTGGTTGATCATCAGATTGACCGGTTGTCCAAGGCGTTTGCGGTTGGCAATCATGGCCAATGACTTGAAAAAGACCCACTGGTCGAGTTTTTTGTGGACGCCCAGCTTCTCGGCGATTGGCAGGAACTGACCTGCCGGTATGACGTCACCGTTTTCATTTTCCAGACGCACCAGTCCGTGATAGCACTCGCCGATATCGGTTTTCAGCCCAACCATCGGCTGGAACAGCAGTTTCAGGCGACGCTCCTTGATCGCATTGACCACCTGGTGCTCGAACTCCGAATCCGGATTCTGCGTTTTCTGCTTGCTGCGTATGATGCTGATCTGCTGAGTCGACTCGCTGATCAGTGATTGTTGCCAGGCCTGGTCGGCTTTTTCGATGGCCTGAGCCATGCTGGTCAGGCGACCGGTCAACTCGCAGACACCCAGGCAGATGGAGGCCGCTTCGGTGATCAGCGAGTCCGCTTCGAATGTGCTCATGATCGATTGCTTGATCGACTCGACTCGAACGAGGGTCTGGTTGAAATCATCACCTGGAATCAATAGCAGAAAGCGCCCGACCTCGTCCTCTTCAGAGCATTCGTCTGTCTTCAGTTCACGCTTTAGGCTGTCGGCCATCAGGTCTCGAATACTGTTGTCAGGAGGCAGGTCTGTGCGTCGCTTGAGGTGTAGTGCCAGACGGACAACGCTGCCGCCGCATTGATCTCGGGTGGTTTCAAGGTCGTTGATGATGGCGTCCAATGCATCATGAAATCGACTTTCTGTCTGACTGGGTTCAGGCGGGCTGGCATCCTGATGCGAGACTTGATCATTCAAGCCACGCTGAACATGCCGACTGCGTGCTCGCTGGGCACGATTGGTGACTGCCTGCATGAGATGTCTGGGTCGGATAGGTTTGGACAGGAAGTCATCGCCACCTGCGCGCAGTGCATCGAACTGCGTGTCGGTATCATTCTCTCCGGAGAGAAAGACAATCGGCGTATCAATAAAGTCCGAGTTTTCCCGGATGATGGTGGTCAACTCCAGGCCATTGACATCAGGCATGTGCAAGTCCATCAGGATCAGGTCTGGACGAAATTCGTTCAGAGCCTCGAGGACGTTCATGGCGTCAGGGACGAGACGGGTCTGCATGCCGGATTTTCTCAGAATGGTTTCGGCAAACATGCCTTGTGAGCGATCATCTTCAACAATGAGAATACGGTAGGGATCACTGTAGTTGAACTGAAGCAGATCGTCGAGCTTCAGCCGAATTTCCTTGGCGGTGACGGTACTGCGCATGACCGCATCGGCCCCGGCTCGCATGAGGTGCAGCCGCTGACTCAAGTCTGAATAATCACAGATTGCGATCAGCGGGACGGCGCTGTTCTGCTTTTCACGCAATCGCTGCAGCAGCGGTGCGATCAGATCGAGATTCTCTCCCTGGCGAGCCTCGATCAGCAAGGCATCTGGTGCCAGTGCGCCGAGTACTTCTCGAAATTCTTCGGGATCGCTGAAACAGTGGACTTCATGATCGCTGCTCAAGGTCTTTTCGAGTGATTCTGTTTTTGTACCAGGATGATGGAGAAAATAGATGATCGGCTGGGCGGGCCCGCGGGCCGGGCTCACCGCTGGCGTCGTCTTTTCGGCATTGTCGACCGTAGCTTTGCGGCTGACGTTGTTGTCAGGAACCGATTCATTCGAGCCTGACAGAGCGGTTGCGCTGAGATTGAGAATATCATCATCGCTCATGTCGGCAGCGTCATTATCGTCGACGATCGCATCGATCCTTGTAGCCTGCTGCTGAGCGTCACTCACCGATTCGTATTCGCCCGTGTTGACCTCCAGGTCGTACTGGCCTTCGCCGGTGACAATTTGATCTGCCAGATTTCCGAGTGACATCTCGGTGGCCTTGGCGGTCATCCGAGCGAGGTCCGGGTCGATATAGGGTCGATCAGGCTGATCCGGGTTGAGTACTGGCGTCAGAACCGATGCCTGGCATTCAGACGGCTCGAAGGGCAGATAGTCCGCCGGTGGAATCAGCATGGCCGGTATATTGCTGATGGACGGTAGTCCGTTGACTTCCATGTCGGGATTCGGCGCTGAGGGCGTCTTGATCCGAACGCTGCGATCGACCAGGTCCTGAATCTTGTCGCTCGACAGGACATCGACCTGGACATCGGTAGACAGATGGTCAATCTGTTTGCGAATTCGAATGATCTGAGATTGTCCGGGAGAATTGCCTGATTCGATGAACAGCTTGAGGAAGGTTTGCAGTTCCTGCAAACGATCTGACAACCCGGTGTCCTCGCCTGAGGCAAGGGCGGTGCCCATGCAGCTCAGCTCCCGATAGATGGTAATCAGGATATTGACATCCCAGTGCGTGTCGCACAGCACTATCAGTCGCCGTTTTGCAACAGCAAGCTTTTGCGAACATCGATATGGATCACCCAGTCCATCAATGATGGCCTGCAGCGGGTTGACTGCATTAGCTGCAGGCATTGGTTGACATCCCCTGTGGTACTTGCATGACAGCGCGTCAGCTGACGATCAGTGCCATCATCTTAACCTAATTTTTTCTACTGTAGCCAATCTGTTGTAACAGATTTGTCAAAAAGGTCTCACAACCACCATGAGCACAATCCCGATCAGAAACAGGGTGGGCAGTTCGTTGAACCAGCGATACCAGCGATGGCTGCGGCGGTTCTGTGCATCGCGCAAGATCCTCATCAATCGATGGCAATACAGGTGATAGCCGATCAGGGCAATGATCAGCGCCAGTTTGATGTGCCACCAGGGCTGCTGCCACAGATATGCGGTTCCCCCGCCATAGCCGAAAATAAGGGCGATGCCAAAGATCAGGCTGAGCACACCACCCAGAGTCATCATGATGAATAATCGCCGCTCCATCACGATGTACTGATCCAGCAAGCCCTTGTCGCTGGTCATGCTGTGATAGACAAACAGTCGTGGCAGGTAGAACAGGCCAGCGAACCAGGTCACCACAAAGATGATGTGAAACGCCTTGAGCCAGAGCATCAGTAGCCGGTTCCATCAGAGAATGGGTGAGCCACCATCAGATAGGCGATCCGGGCGGCACGGTGACTGCGGCGGGAAGGACGTAATCGCTCGGTGATTCCAGGTAACGGCGAATGCTATCCTTCAGCGCCGCTTGCGGTCCTCGTCGCCCCAGTGTCCTGGCCAGCCGAGTCAATTCGCTGTGTACAAGCGCTCGCACAGGGTCTGCGCATCGAGGATCCTGGTGGGTGCGGAACAGCTGGTTCAGGCTGACCCACGCGACTGAGTCGCTCATCGATTGATTCGGGTCGATCATCAGCGTTTGATTACTGTACTGCTCCAGCAGGGCCGAAACCGAGGGTTGACCGTTATCGAGGCGATGGGTCTGAGCCAGCCGGTTCAGGCGGTCAGGTTCCAGCAACAGATTGCCGACCAGCTGTGCCAGTGCTCGGGCGGGCGCGGACTGATCGAAGGCTCGGCCCGTCTGATGAGTGAAATACTCGCGATCACGATTACTGCCATAGGCTGGAGGCACGAGGTTGTAGATCAACGTGTCTGACAGCGACAGCTGCTCGTCTGACAACAAGTCCAGCAGGGCATTAATCGCCTGTTGCTGTTGTTCGGCACTGACCGGCGACCAGGTCGGTGCAGCATCACCGGCAAGCGCATAGTTGTAGCGGATGCCGCCGATCAGCTTTGACACCGCTTCAGCCTGATAGCGATGCAGCAGATACATCGGGACCAGATGGGCCTCCAGTTCAAAAGCCGCTTGATTGTCTCGCAGTTGACGCGTCGACAGGTGATCCAGTGCCATGCGGCGGATCGTGGTCAGCTCGGTCAGGCGATCGATCACATCGCTGCCGTTGTCCCACAGGTGAGCGTCAGCATGAATGGAACCGGGGCCGCGTGAATCCGGGTCGGAGATGAAGGCGATACCACTGCCGTCCGCCTCGGCGATAATCTGTTTGAGTGAAGTCTCGGTGTCATTGTTTGAAAATTCGCTATAACCGTATCGGATCGCCAGCTTGTCCCACTCGCCAATATCGCTGTCATACGCTCTGCTCAGGTCAATTTGACCGTCGGTGTCCAGGCGGATGAATGGGTGAGGGTAGTCCATGACTGAGGCGTCATTGAGGTTGCTGGCGGCAAAATTGTGAGCCAGCCCTAGCGTATGACCGACTTCATGAGCAGACAGTTGTCTCAGCCGAGCCAGGGCCAGGGTCTCGGCCATCGCAGCGGCTTGCTTGGGCGTGTATCGCTCCGGGTCCAGCAGTGAGGAGGCAATCAGCATGTCCTGTCGCACACGGAGCGAGCCCAGTGAGATGTGGCCCTTGATGATCTGGCCGCTTCGCGGGTCGACAATGCTGGCCCCATAGCTCCAGCCGCGCGTGGATCGATGTATCCATTGGATGACGTTGTAGCGCACATCCAGTGGGTCGATATCTTCAGGCAGTATGCGAACTTCAAACCCCCCTGCAAAGCCGGCAGCCGCAAAAGCCTGTGCCCACCATGATGCCCCTTCAACCAATGCGGAGCGGACCGGTTCGGGTGCCCCCGGATCCACGTAGTAGATCAACGGTTTGACTGTGCCGTCGGCGTTTCGAAGCCGATGCCTCACGAGGACTTGCTGATCGATGGGCTCGTTCAGTGCGGCGGCATAGTCACGATAGCCCAGCGAGAAGTAACCCGCTCGAGGGTGATACGGCCGTCGCTCGAAATCATTGCTCGGCAAGCGGACAAAATTGTGACGCAGGCGGACCGTCAGGGAGTCGGCGGTTGGCGTCACTGAACGGATGATCGTTCCAGGCTCCTTGCCTGAGAAGGTCACCCAGGCCTCCAGCACCGAGTTGTCTTCAAAGCCGCGAAACTGCTCAAGGGCAGGCGCCGAGCGATCCTTGTCGAGACTGTACTCACCTTGTTCAGTCTGTTTGAGTCGGTTGGCAATGCCATGACTGTCGGTCAGCAGCAATGGGCTGACGTCTATCAGGTAGCGCTCCTCGCTTTGTGCGACCACTTCAAACCCTGCCAGTACAGAACGAGCAAAGGCCTCGCTGACTGCACGTTGTTCCATCCGATTGTCACTGTAAGCCCGAAAGTCCAAATTGGGTTGGACCATCAGACTGCGTGGACCTCGCCGCTCGAATCGGACCAGCCTGGAGGACTTCAGCTGTCCTCGATCCAGTCCCAGGTCGTTGGCCCCGACCCCTGCTGGCAGCGCAGTGACATACAGCAGTTCCTGGTTGTCAGGATTGATTTCGATCAGGGTGGTCGCGGTGTCCGTCTGATGCCAGATCGGCACAAAGCCCGGCAAGTGCTCCAGACCTTCGGTCTTGCTGGCAATGCTTGGCAAGCCCTTGTCCTCTTCCTCCTCCTCGCCGGACTGCTGCGCTTGGGCAACGCTGAACAGACCGAGAAGCAACAGGACTCGAATCAGTGCAGTCATGGCGTCTCTTCCTGTTCTGGCAGTGGTCCGAACTGGCCTGGATATTCGGCGGCCAGATAGCTGAAGACCACCCAGGCAGCGGTATTCTGTGCCAAGGCCTGGGGATCGATCTTGTCGAAGGTGTCATTGGCCGTGTGATGAAGATCAAAATAGTCGGTGCCATCCTGAAGCAGGCGAGCGGTCGGCATGCCAGCACCCTGCATGGGCGTCATATCTGGCCCGCCGCCGCTGCGGTTGTCACCCCGAGTGATGCCCAGCGGAGACAGGATCTGATTGATCTGATCGATGGCCGCCAGTGCCTCTGGTCGCACACGGGTCGAGAATTTGTAGACGCGCCCAGCCCCAAAATCTGATTCCGAGCCAATGACATGTTGAGCCACCTCATCCTGATGCGCTGCCAGATAGGCGTGTGCGCCAATCAGTCCCATTTCCTCGTTGGCGAACAGGACGACTCGAATGGTTCTTGCAGGGCGCTGATGTTGGCTGCCGATAATCTGCGCAGCGGCCATGGTAATCCCGCAGCCAGCGCCATCGTCAATGGCTCCGGTGCCCAGATCCCAGGAATCCAGATGGCAGCCGATCAGCACGATCTCCTCAGGTCGACTTGATCCGATGAAATCGCCAATCACGTTGTGGGAAGTGGCTTCGCCATCCCACCGCGATGTGGTACTGAACCGCAGCGTGACCGGCTCATCTCGTCCGATCAGACGGTCGAGCAAGTCGGCATCCGGGTTGGACAATGCCGCAGAGGGGACCACTGGCGTCTGTTCATCAATCTGAATGATGCCGGTGTGCGCAATGCGGTTGTCACTGGTGCCCACCGAGCGAATCAGCAGTGCCGAAGCGCCCTTCTGATGGGCGATCTGAGGCCCGCTGCTGCGTGCTCTGACGGCAGGGCCATAGCCGGAACCGTCGCGATGACGTTCCATGCGGTTGGCAATATAAGCGATCTGCCCCTGCAAGGAGCCATCCTCGACCGCTTCGAGTGCTTCGACCGACTCGAAAGCGACGATGGCAGTCTCAACGCCCTCGGCAGGCGTCGCCACGGATCCGCCGAGCGCGGTGATGGTCAGGGCATGCGGAAACGGGCTGATCACTTCAGCGTGGGCCTCGCCACGCAACCAGCGCGGAAACGTGACCGGTTGGGTGGTCACCCGATCAAAGCCCAGTTCGTTGAATTTGGCAATCCCCCAGGCTACCGCCAGCTCATCGCCTGCAGAGCCAGGGAGCCGGGAACCGACTTCGGAGGTCAGCGACTCGGTGATGTCGTAGGCAAGACTGGATTGCAGTGCCTGTTCTCTGAGTGTGATGGCGGTCTGAAGATGATCTTCGCTTAGCATGGGGAGCGGCGCTTGAGCGGGCATCTGGGAGGCGAACAGTGCGAACAGAGTGATGATCATAAGGTCTCTCGGGTTCCTGAGGGGATGTCAGCCTCAGGGCTTGGGCTGACTGTGCCGGCTCATGATACGAAATTCGATACCGGCTGTCATGAGTGACGCTTGATGATGCGACAACCCTGGGGGTTCAGAAGACGCCAAGTTCCAGCCGGGCTGCATCACTCATAAGCGATTGATTCCAGGGTGGGTCAAACACCAGGTTGACATCTGTTTCGCTGACGCTGGGGATCAATTCAATCTTGCTGCGCACATCCTCTAACAGGATGTCTCCCATGCCACAGCCTGCTGCGGTCAGGGTCATGTCGACCTCAATCTTTCGCTGATCGCCACTGGGTTCGATGCGAACGGCGTAAATCAGGCCCAACTCCACCACATTGACCGGAATTTCCGGGTCATAGCAGGTCTTCAGTTGCTTCCAGATCAGATCGCGAAAGTCTTGTTCGCTATAATTCTCGGGAAGCGCCGGCGGGGCCAGGAGTTCCTTGCCTATCGCATCAGCATCCTCCCCGGCCAGTCGGAACAGGTTGCCTTCGATAAAGACAGTGAATGATCCACCCAGGGCCTGGGTGATGTAGCCAGCGGTGCCCTCGGGCAGATTGACCACGTCACCAGACGGCACCATGACGGCCTCGCAATCGCGCGACAGTTGAACCGGTTCGCTCTGTGAATGATACATCGTAGTATTCAGGTCCGAATGCGATGAGAGATCAGTCGATATTGTATCGCACTTTGCTCATCTGGATTGATGTTCAAACTACCAGCCTGTCGGACTTAACGGGTCGTCACGAGGAACAGTCGATTTGAGCCATATTTTTCGATCTTTTGAGGCCAATAGCACCGCTATTTAACCAACAAGATCGGGACATCTGGCCAAACTCGGGTTTTGTGCAGTAAATCATGCAACGCCGAGCAGGCGTATTTCACGCTCAAGACAGCCGATCACGACTTGTTCAGAGGCTCCTTAGAACTGGCCTCTGAGCTGGAGATTGGCATATCGACCTGGTGCATCAATGCCTGAACCGTGCTGGCGGTAGGCTTTGTCGAACAGATTGTGCAAGCCCAACTGGAACTGCCACTGAGGGGTGAGCTGATGGTTGGCTTGCACGTTGAATACCGCATAGCCTGCGGTGCCATTGGGGTTGATGCGACTGTCACTGGCATCACGGCTGCTTAGCCGGTCCTGGCGTCGTGCCAAATCAGCCCAGGCTCTGAATCGGGTGTTGTCAGTCCAGGTCCAGTCGGCCGCGACCCGCCCAGAGAACGGCGGGATGCGATCCGCTGGCTCTACCGAACCGTCTGCATCCCGCTCTTCCCCACGGATCCAATTGATCGTGCCAGACCATTCGATAGGCGTTTCAGGCAGGTACCGCCAGGAAAACTCCAGGCCGGTATTCTGCTGTGAGTTCAGATTATCGCTCTGGACGATGATTCGATCGTTGTCAGTCAGGTTGCCCGTGTTGACCGAGGCAATCTTGTCGTCGAATTCAGCCTGGAAATACACCAGTTCCCCTTCTAATTGATGGGACAGCCATTTCAGGCCGATGTCATAGCTGATCAGCTGTTCCGGGGTCAGGTTGGGATTGGCGATGTTGAAGCGATTGCCTGGTCGTGGTCCGAGCGCCGACAGATCGAAGATGTTCGGGGATCTGAAACCTTCGGCAATATTAGCGACCAGCGCTATTTCAGGCGAAATCTGATAACGATATCCTGCGTTGAGCGTGGTGTCATCCAGGTTCAGCGAGGCACCGATCTCACGGCCCGCATCGGACAGGTCGATCTGGATGTTGGTGTACCGCGCACCTACTCTGAAGTCATGTCTCTCCCAGGGCCTCATGTGATACTCGACAAACAGGGCCTGATGTTCCTGGGTTGATCCATCCGGAAATCGGGCGCTGACGATTTGGGTGCTGCCGTCGAGGACATTCTGTTCGATTCGACTTGAATCAATCGTATCCCGGCTGGCATCGAATCCATAAACCAGATCGGAGTAGGTCCAGAAATTGGCGAATTGTGCCGAGACTTGCCAGAGGCTGCTTTGGTTCTGCTCCAGCCGGCGATTCGTTGCTCCGGTATCCAGAGAGCGTCGATCGTCGGTGATTTCCTGCCAGGAAAGGTGCCATTCGGCATCATCGGCAAACGGCAGATTGGTCTGATGGTAGCGAGCGTGTGCGAACACGCGCTGATTGGGCTCGAAGAAGAACTCCGTCGCATCGGCTTGTTCCTGTCCAAATCCTGGGATCAGCTGATCGACTCGAGGTGTGCTGGGTTGGCGCAGGTACTGAATGTCGACCATCAGGTCCGACTCATCATTGATCAGCATCTGCCAGCGGCTGCGGAATGAACGAGCCTCATACTCGCTGTTGTCGATTCGACCATCAGCGGCGGTGCGGCGCTCACCAACGTCCTGATAACCTGCTTGAAGCAACACAGCCTGACGGTCGCTGGCGGCTTCAAAGCTGCCTGAAAGCCAGCCGGATTCATCCGCACTGCTCAGCCGAAGCGCCAAATCAGACTGAGTGCTGAACCCATTGGAGGCATAGCGGGCTTCACGGGTGACGAAGTGGACCACGCCGCCCATCGCATCTGCACCGTAGAGTGTGGATGCCGGGCCGCGGACCACTTCAATCTGTTCCAGCCAGTTTGGATCAAACAGAGCCAGATACTGATTGGGCGCGTTTCTGAAAAAGGCGTTGTTCAGACGCATGCCATCGACCAGATGCAGCACCTCCGAGCCTTTCAGGCCACGGACGATGGGAATCCCCTGGCCCGGTGTGGTTTGCTGAACATGGACGCCCGGCTGTCCCTGCAACAGGTCGCTGACAACCTGCGGTGTGGAGGTCTCGATGGCATCACGATCAACCACGGTGACAAAGCCCATGGCGTCGAAGGTTGTCTCGGCCTGCCGACCTGCGGTGACCTGCAGCGTGCCCAGAGCCGCCGCTTCATCCACTGCCTGGCCAGGAAGCTGCATCAGGCTGTGTAGCAAGGCAATAGAAAGTCCGTTCATTGGTATCTGGTCCCGTGTATTCACTGGTTTGCGTCGATTATGTCGCGCAGTGTTGTCGCCAAACCGTGAGTTCTGAATGAAGGTCTGACCGATAGGTCAATTCGAGCCGTGAATGCGGATCGGTCGACTATAGTACCGAGCCGGGATGGAATTGCAACCGGTCAGAGGTCACGTGCAGATTTTAATATGAGTTGTTGACGTACGATAGTTGTCGTATTAAGCTGTCAGCACAGATCGGGTTTTCCTTCCTGACCGATCTGTCTTCCCCGTGCTGAGGACACAAGGACGTGTCTACCTTCAAAAACGCTGACCTGGTCAGCGTTTTTTTGTATCCCGGACACAGCTTTTGTCGTTGATCCGGGATATCAAGGCGAAGTCAAGCTGCCCTGGACAGAATGTCAGTTCGCAAAAGTTTGCGCTGCGAGCAGAAAAATCCAGATCACAGCACCGAATCCGATGATCCAGAACAGGCTTCTGAGCAGCGCTGCATCAAGAATATAAGTGATCATGTGACCCACTCGGGCTGCAATGAACACCCCTGCGGCAAGGTTCAGCGAGTCCTGAGCGGCCAGGTTCAGGTGGGCGATGATGACAGCCGCCGCAAACGGAGCAAAGGCCTCGAAGGCATTCTGCTGTGAGAAATGTGCGCGCTTGCGAAAACCCTCACGTGTGGCCAGAAATTCTCGTGGCGAGCGATTGGCTCGTGGGCCATAGCCAGACGACTTGGCAATTCCTGTGGACAGATAGGGCAGCACCGCTGCGATCAGAACACACCAGTAGGCGAGGGTCATTGTCGGGGTCTCCTTGTTGGGGTCAGTTGTTGCCAGGCGGCTTCCAGCCACTCGGTCAGCGCCAGCGCATCGGGTAATGCAGTGCGCCAGTGAGTGGGGGCATCATAACAGCTCATTAGCCAGTGTTGTTGGACTGAGTTGAGTGCATGAGACTGGCAAAGCGACGCCAGATCCATCAGCGGGGGGCCGCTGCCGGCATACTCGAAATCGATCAGCCTGAGACCTTCGGCAGTCAGGATAAGATTCTCAGGATTGAGGTCCATGTGCAGCAAGCTATCGTCATGCAGGTCTATGCCCCTCTCATCCAGCGCTGTTGTGAGTGCTTGGATCGGGTGTGTCGACAACCAGTCTTCATCAAGGGCGGTGATGTACTGCCTGATTCGATGCATCAGTCCGAGTCTGGTATGGCAGCAGCGTTCACAATGCAGTTGATTCAGGATACCGGGTACAGCGACGAGACAGTCGTCGTTCGATTCGATTGAAGTGGTCGGTTCATGCCAGCGGGTGACCAGGCCGAGATTCGGATCGGAGAATAGCACCTCAGGAGCCCATGGGTACTTCCCGAGCTGATGCAGAATCTGAATTTCAGCACTACGATCAACGCCGGGCAGTGGGTGATTGATACGAAATGCGGCTAGTTGATCAGCGAATTCAATTTTCAGGCTGACATTGCTCAGGCCCGATGACAGGGCGTAATGCAGATCGACCCGGACTCCGCTGGCCGAACGCAGCCGGTCCAGCGCTGGCTGCCACGCGTCTATTGTGCTTGCCATGCCCGTCGCCACTGCCAATAGCCACTCGCAGCCAGTGGCAGATAGATGGCGAACAAGCCAGCGGTCAGGAACATCTCTCTTTGCAGGCACAGATAGATCATGATCGTGTTAATGACTAGCCAGTACAACCAGTTTTCAAGCACCTTGCGGGTCACCATGATTGTCGTTACGACTGCGAAGCAGCTGGTCAGCGCGTCCAGGTAGGGAAATGAAGCGCCGAAATACGCCATCACCCAACCGACTGGATGCACCCATGCTGCGGTAGCCGCAATGATCAGCACATGCAGTTTTAGGCTCCAGCGTTGAACGGGCAATTGACTTTGTTGCTCACCGCCATATCGCCATTGATACCAGCCATAACCGGCCATGAACAAATAAAACGCATTTAGTACCGATTCTGAATACAGGGCGACTTCATGAAACAGGATGATGAAGAGCAGGGTGCTCAGCGCCGCAAAAGCCCAGCACCAGATGTTCTGCCGGGTGGCCAGCAGCAGATAGAGCAGCGCCGAGATCACTGCAACAACTTCCCAAATGGATTGCTGGCGCCACTGTTCGGCGATCAGGTCGAACCATGGCGCCATCTCGATCATTCTGGGCTGAGGTCGCCGTTGAGGATTTTCATCATGAAGGCCGCTTTGGGTGTGTGCTGGTGGGTGGCCTGCATTTCCTCGCTGACAATTCGCAGCACATCGGCATAGTCGCCATACACCTGCGTGCTCATGGTGTTGCCGATCACCTTCAGAGATGGGTGTGCCTTGAGACGCTCAATGAAGCCCTGAATGGGGGGAAGATAGGCCTCGGTCAGAGGATACAGTGACAGTTCAACAGATACGTTCATCAAGGTTCTCCTTGGGGGTTTGTCGGATTTGACATGATCTACTGCGGAAAACCCGAATCTGGTCAGACTTTTTACATCTTTTTCGTTAAATGACGGTGTAATTCGCCTCAAAAGATCCAAAAACCTGACTCAAATCGACTTTCCCTCGCTATGATCAATCAAGTCCGATTGGCTCAGAATCTCAGTTCAGCCTGAACACCGACGTGCCTTGGGTTGCCAAGCTGAGTATAGAGTCGCGATGGAAAATCGGGTGGCTCAATGCCGAAGAAAAAACCGCGTGTCGAGTAACGCTCATCGAGCAGATTGTTGGCAAAAACATTAACCGTCCATGTATCAGCCTGGTAGCCGGCTTTGAGGTGCACAAGCTCATAGGATTCGGACTGCTGGTCGTGAGAGTCGGAGAAATAGAAGCCATCACGACCGGTGACATCCAGTCGACCAAACAATCCGTTATCAGCGCGATATTCCATGCCTAAAGCAAACTGGTAGCCCGGTGCATGGGCTTGATCCCGACCGGACAGGTCACTGTCGGCACTGACGAAGTCACGAAAGCGTGCTTCGAGCAGACCCAGGGAGGCGTGCAGAGTCAACTGCCGTGTGGCCAGATATCGGGTTTCCAGCTCCAGTCCATAGTTCTCGCCACTGGCAGCATTGTCGGTGAAGAACAGGAAGGTCAGCGGATCAGTTGGGTCTGATTGAAACGAAGTCGAGACCTGCATGTCCTCACGGCGAGAGTAAAACACCGACAAATTGGTGCTCAGACGACCGTTCATGAACCACCCCCGGCTACCGACTTCAATATTCCACAGATATTCGGGGTCGTAGGCGCGCCGGTTCTCGGGCAGTTCCACGCCGAGATTGAATCCGCCTGCCTTGTAGCCACGGGCCAGAGTGGTGTAGATCTGCTGACCATTGTCCAGGCTTTTTGACAGCGACAACTGACCGCCAACCATGGTGTCGTCGGGACTCAGGTTCAGGCCGTTGGTATCACGATAGTTGGCCGAACGCTGTTCGATGCGAAGGCCCGTGGTCATAATAAGTCCGGGTGACAGCTCGCTGTCCAGCTGGCCAAATGCGGCCACACTGGTCGACTCGTACTCACTGTCAAGGTCGCGAAACACTTCATCATTGAAGAAGTCCTCGAAGCGATTGTCCTCCTCCAGGTCCAGAATATATAAACCGGCAAGCCAATCGGTGCTGTCATTGAACAGACGCGATTGGTGCGTCGAGATCAGACGAAATTCCTGTGAGATATTGCGCCGCTGTCGGTCAGTGGAAGCGGTGAAGTCATACGGCGCAAAGTCGCCCCAGTACTCATCATTGCCCCAGTCACCATCGAAGCTGTACAGAATGTCGGAATCGGAGACACTGCTGATTGAAACCAATCTGGCTGCCTGCCCCAGCGGCGTGTCGATCCGTACCGAACCGCCGAGCGAGCGTTGGGCATCTCGGCCCGGATCATCGGCATGAGTGATGAATTGATTTTCTGGATTGAAGGTGTCAAAGCCATTGTCGATGTCGGCATACAACAGTGTCACATTGACGTCTATCTGAGCGGTGGGTTGCCAGGCGAAGCGTGTCCGGCTGACCAGCTCATCGCGTTCATTGGTATTGTCGACATTGAAAAAGTCATTGACTCTGAAGCCATCCGCTCGATAGGACTGAGCCGAGAATCGATAGGCCAGTTGATCCGAGTCGCCGACCGGTCCGGTGGCGCTGAAGCCGGCCGATCGATCGCCGTCATCGCCCCACAGCGTGGTCAATCGATAGGCCGGAGTGAATTCGGGAGCATTGGAGGTGACATAGATCAACCCTGCCAGGGCGTTGGCACCATAGCGGGTGCCCTGAGGGCCTCGCAACACTTCCAGCTGGTCAATATCAAACAGCGTCGCGGCGCTGCTGATGCCTGAGAAATCGATGTCATCGATGACAAAACCAACCGATGGATTCGGCGCGCCTTCGTATTGGCTGCGTTCTCCAATGCCGCGAATCTGAAAGTAACGCCCTCGATTGGTTGCCGAGGAAACGTTCAGGTTGGGGATGTAGTCGACCAACTCCTCGAAGTGCTGTTCGGCCAGAATAGCCAGCGCTTCTTCATTCAGAACGGTGGCTGAGGTGGTCAGTTGGGTTTCGGTGGCATCCTCGCGCAGTGACGATGTGACGGTCAGAGGCGTCAGTTCAAGCTGTTTGCCGTTGTTGTCGATGGATGACTGAGCATGGGCCTGGCAGATAATCGCGAGGCTGGCGCAAACGAGGGTGGTCAAGAGTCGGGACGGGGGCCTGTCTGACAGGCGAGTCGTGCTGTTCATTGATGGATCTCCTGGACGATGCAAGGGGAACCGGTGCTGTGACGAGTATGACGGTGCCATTCCTACGCCGGCATGATCCGGATCAGGTTCTAAGGGTCCGCTCTGTTTGAGCATCTCAGGCGCGAGGCCTCCCCTTGGACGATGAATAGTTTATCATGTATGGCCTTGAATCAGCCAACTGTAATCATCATTTCCAGCAACCAGCAGGAGACATCCGACATGTCCAGAACGATACTGATTACCGGTGCGTCCTCAGGCTTTGGTCAGGCCAGTGCGCGCCTGTTTGCCGAATCAGGCTGGCAGCTGCTGTTGCTCGCTCGGCGCAAGGATCGTCTTGATCAATTGATCGATTCGTTGCGACAAGTTGGTTGTGATCAGTTGATGCATACCATCGCGTCGGATATCCGTGAGCCTGATCAGTGGCAATCGGCACTCGATCAGCGACCTGCAGGGATGCAACACATCGATATCTTGCTGAACAATGCCGGACTGGCGGCGGGTCTGTCGCTTGCCCATGAAGCGGATCTGGACGATTGGCATCGAATGATCGATACCAATGTCACCGGGTTGGTGGATATCACCCGATTCGTGCTGCCAGGCATGGTCGAGCGAAACCAGGGCCACATCATCAACATGGGCTCGGTGGCGGGCAATTGGCCGTATCCGAGTGGCAACGTGTATGGGGCGACAAAGGCCTTCGTCAAACAGTTCACCAACAATCTCAAGGCTGACCTGATCGGAACGGGCGTGCGAGTCAGCAATATCGAGCCAGGGCTGGCAGAAACCGAGTTCTCGCAGGTCCGCTTTGCAGGCGATCAGAACAAGGCTGATGCAGTCTATCAGGGCACAACCCCACTGAGCGCAGAAGACATTGCCGAGATCGTGATGTGGATTGCCTCAAGGCCTGCCCATGTCAACATCAATGCCGTTGAGGTGATGCCGGTGTGTCAATCCTTCGATGCGTTTCGCATTGACCGTTCTGGGAGCCTGTCGGACTTAACATGATCTACTGCGGAAAATCCGGGTTTGGCCAGATTTTCCGATCTTTTTCGTTGAAGAGCGGTGCTATTCGCCTCAACAGATCGAAAAAGCTGACTCAAATCGGCTTTCCTCGCGTTGATTGGTCAAGCCCGGCAGGTTCTTGGCGATTGAGCGAATCGTCACCGGAGATGTGTATGATCGTCGACCGAGTGAATTATTCATGAAAGGCTTGTACCGATGAGATCCCTGTGCCGTCTGTTGCTCAAACTGCTGGGATGGAAGCTGGAGCGTGAGTTGCCTCAGACACAGAAATATGTGCTGATCGGCGCGCCGCATACCAGCAACTGGGATTTTGTGTTCGGCATTCTGGCGCTGTATGCGATGGACATTCCGTTTCGGTACCTGGGAAAGCACACGTTGTTCAAGGGACCGTTCGGCTGGGTTTTCAAACTGGTCGGCGGCATCCCGGTTGATCGGACACGCAAGTCATCGCTGGTCACTCAGCTGGTCACCCGCTTTGAGCAGAGCGAGTCGCTGGTTCTGGTCCTGGCACCCGAAGGCACTCGGTCATATCGTGATTTCTGGAAGCCCGGTTTCTACCACATCGCGCGCAGCGCCAAGGTACCGATCGCCCTGGGGTATCTGGACTTTGCTCGGCGGCAGTTGGGTGTTGGAGGCTGGTTTGTTCCCACCGGTGTTCAGGAAGATGACCTGGAGACGATTCGCATTTTTTATACGGACAAGATCGGTCGTCGACCGGAACTGACATCAACTATTGTGTTCAAAGCAGATGACTCCTCGCGGACATCCAGCAATGAATAGACTCCTGATCGGTGCGATCGCGCTCTTGCCACTGTGTTCAGTTGCCCAGAGTACGTTCGAGAATAGACTCTCCGAGGCCGCCATTGAACGCACCTCTCACTTTGTGCTGTATGACGGGCGCTATGAGCGTCTCAACTATCCAATGGGCGACGTCTCGGCCAATCGCGGTGTCTGTACTGACGTGGTTATTCGTGCCTATCGACAGCTGGACATTGATCTGCAGCAACTCGTACATGAAGACATGACGGATGATTTTGACGCCTATCCGGCGGACTGGGGACTGACACGACCAGACGCCAACATTGATCATCGTCGGGTGCCGAACCTCGAGCGCTTCTTCGTACGTCATGGTCAGTCACTGGGGGTTTCTGATCAGGCTGATCGTTTCCTGCCCGGTGATCTGGTCACCTGGAGAATCAACGGTCGTCTCCCCCATATCGGCATCGTGGTTACTGAGCGGAGCAGGGATGGCCTGAGGCCGATGATTGTTCACAACATCGCGCTGGGTCCACGCATGGAAGACGTGCTGTTTGATTACCCCATGACCGGTCACTATCGATATCAGCCTCAGATCCCCTGAAAAGACAGGGGCGACCGAAGTTGCCCCTGTTTCATCAGCCCGCCTTTGCGGGTGACTGCATGCTCAGAACTTGTAGCTGGCGCGAATATAGCCGAACTGACCTTCCGGATCGTAGGTCGATGGGTCGTAGCCGTTGAGTGAGCAGCTGAAGCACAGCGGCGCGTCTTCACCGAACAGGTTATTGATGCCCACTTCCAGATTGACGCCATAAACCGGCGGCAGGGTGACCTGAAGGTCCACATAGGTGGTGGCGTCCAGATCATTGGTCGAATTGGCGTTGTTGGCGGTATCAGGATTTGAGCACAGTCCAAGATTGGTCAGTGAGTTGCTGGTGCCATCGAGGAAATCACTACAGCTTTCGGTCACTTCATCGATGTGGCGCAAGCGAGTGGTGACCTGCCATTCGCCATAGCTCCAGATCAAATCGAAGTTCGACTGCCATTCAGGAATAGCCGAGTCGTTGACTTCCAGTCCTTCCAACGACGTTGCTTCCAGACCGGTGTCGACTGGGTTGAACTCGACATACTCATCGACAAAGGTGTTATTCCACTGCGCTCTCAGCTGGCCCCAATTGTATTCAGGACTGGTCCATCCGATATTGACATCCCAACCTGATGTTTCGACGGCACCAATGTTGGTCAAGGTATTCTCGAAGCGGTTGATGACGCCACTTGGAGTCCGGCCGATGGCCGAGCAGACACCGCCATCATTACTCGAGACACACTGATCCAGAATGGTCTGTGCGTCGGGTGCCTGGATGGCATCGTCCACTTCGATGTCGTAGTAGGTGACTTCGAAATCCAGCCGGTCAGACCAGGACAAGCCGGTCGACCATTCGGGACTGTAGACAAATCCAACGGTCAGGGTGTCGGAGGTTTCCGGGTCCAGGGTTGGGTTGCCGCCGGTCAGGGTCGAAATTTGCGGATTGGTTTGAGAATAACTGCCATCAGACGGAACGCCCTGAGCAATACAGTTGCTGATCTGCTGCTGAGACACACCGGAGACATTGAAGTTTGAGCAGGGGTCGTTGAGGACCGCATCGAATCGTGCCTGTGAGCCAAACAGCTCACCGATGCTGGGAGCTCTGAGGCCTTCTGAAAAGGTGCCACGCATCAGGAACTCCTGATTCACCGCCCAGCGAAAACCGACCTTGCCAGTGGTTTCAGAGCCAGAGGTCGAGTAGTCCGAGCTTCGGCCAGCCACGGTGATATCCAGCAGGTCGGCGCCGGGGACATCAGCGAGGATCGGAATGGCGATTTCGCCATAAAACTCGTCGATGTCGTATTTGCCCGAGGTCGGTGAGGCTGGCACGCCATTGCTCTCGCCGGCAACCACAATCGCATCAGGCTGAAAGAAGCCCTTCTGCTCGCGATGCTCATAGCCGATGGCAAACCCGAATGGCCCTGCAGGCAGCTCGAACAGTTCGCCCGACAAGTTCAGACTCAGGTCGCGCAACTGGTTACGGCTCTCATCTTTTTGGACGAAAGAGATGTAGTCCAGCATCTCCTCGGTGATCGTACCGTTGCCCGAGCCTTGTCCTCCGAACAGGTTCAGAGGCACGCAGCCGGGGGTCGCGTTGCATTCATCCAGTGGTCCCAGAGCTTCGGCAATACGCCGGATGTTCAGCGCGCCGAACTTGGTCTGATTGGCCTGATTATCGCCGTAGATGTAGTTCACATCCCAGTAGAACACTCGATCCATGGCCTGAAAGCTGCCCTTGAAGCCGGTGCCGAAGTAGAAGGTATCGACGTCCTGCTCGAAGATCCGTGGGCCGACTTCCAATGGGCGTCGACCGATGAAGCCGAAACCATCACCGAACACATCAAAGCCGAACGGATTGAACGGATTGGTGGCGTCGACAATGATACTGTCTGCCAAGGTGCCGTTACCAGCATCAGGACCGATGAAGATCGGTTCGGGTGCCGCCTGGTTGGTTGACTTGCGATTGTTGTACATTGCCTTGGCATAGAACCGGACCGAGTCGGTAATGTCGTATTCGCCGTAGCCGAACAGGTTCAGACGCTCTGATGGGGTCTGATAGAGATTGAACTGGGAGAAGTTGAATCGATCATCGTTGGTAAACGGATGGAAGTCATCGCCTATGCCCGGTGACGCCGGATCGTAGAACGGAATGCCAATGACTCCATTGTTGATGGTCAGATTGTTGGTGTTTCCCGTGAATGGATCATTGAACAGGAATCGCCCTTGGGGCGTGCCTGAACTGCCGCGTGTCACTCCGGTTCCAGGGACTGGAAACTCAGCGGAGTCGCGGTTGGTCGCAGAGATGGTGTCCTGCTCGGTGTAGGAAAAATTCAACACCAGATTGTGGGTGGTGTCGGAGCTTCCCATGGTGAAGTTCAGTTCGGTGCTGTCCCCACGGCGATCATCAAAAGTGCCGTAATAGACGTCGGCTTCCAGGCCTTCGAAGTCCTTGCGGGTAATGATGTTGATGACCCCGGCAATGGCATCGGAGCCATAGACTGACGACGCACCATCTTTGAGCACTTCGATCCGTTCGATGATCCCGATTGGAATGGTATTCAGATCCACGGCAGATGCGACGCCAGATGCTGATGCACCGGCGACCCAACGCTGACCGTCAACCAGTACCAGCACGCGGTTCGATCCCAGATGGCGCAGGTCCACCTGAACGGCACCTGCACCGATTCCGCCACCGTCGGGTGGAAAGCCGAAGTTGCCACTTGAATTGAAACGGGTATTGATGGCTGACCCGGAGGCCGTGATCTTCTGCAGTAGATCGCCTATCGAGGTCAGGCCAGTTCGCCGGATCTCTTCTCGATCAATGGTTTGAATCGGCAGGGCAGTTTCAGCCTGAGCCTGTCTGATTCGGGTGCCGGTGACGTCCAGTCGACCCAGCTCTGCGGTCTCGTCATCGGTTTGTGCCACGACAGTGGCAGTGGAACAGGTCAGCAGCGCACACAGCACCGCACGACCCAATACAATTGGTCGCTTTTCGAAATTAAACATCGTACCTCCTCAAGCACTCAGACGTTTGTTGTCGTTCTGGATTGGATATTTTTTGGTCTAACAGGGGTGATACCACTTCGCCAAGAGGTGTCACCCCTGAGTCGATAGTGCGCCCGATGTTCTGGATGAGTCAAGCAATCACTAACGATAATTTAACGAATTGCGGCACAGTTCTACCTTTGGGCTGGCGGTTGGTGTCAGTGATATCCTTGCGGGTTGTTTGGCGGAAACGATGCGTTCTGATAGTCCGGAAAACGATCATCGGGTCAGAAGTCAGGGTCAAGAAATCAGGGGAGGGTGCGGCCGTGCCAGGTAGATATTGGCTTATCCAGTTAAAATACTCCTTGGTCCGAGATGCTCATCGGACGGTCGGGACTCTTGACAAGACCAGGTCTAGTCATGACAATACGCGACCCACCCAGTACTCAGATGGCTATGTAGCTCAGTTGGTTAGAGCGATGCATTCATAATGCATAGGTCGGTGGTTCAAGTCCACCCATAGCCACCAATAAAATCAATGAGTTGCGAGATCGGGCCGGGAGCTTCGAGCCTCAACTCGTCAAAAAGCACCAGCGTCGATTCACGTCATCAACAAAGCGATTTACCTGGCCTTAGGCGTCAATATTGAGGGTCACAAGGAATTACTGGGTCTCTGGATCTCGGAAAATGAGGGGGCCA
>QIKT01000163.1 GCA_003233095.1 Oceanospirillales bacterium
AGCACCGTGACATTATGACTCTTATGAACATATTCGCTCATGCGAATATTCTACGCCTCAAGAGACGGGGAATTGAACCCTGAAAAAAATTTAACGAATAAGGTCGAGACATCTGGCCAAACTCGGATTTTGTGCAGTCGATCACCTCAAGTCCGGCAGGCTGCTAGTATCAAGCCCAGCATGGCAATCTGCAGCCAGCGATCAGATCGTGTCAGCAGGGGGGTAGCAAGCAGAAAGTACACGTCGTAGAAATGCAGAATATCCGTGGGCCAGATCGGCACAAAGCACAGACCCAGGAGAAATAACCACAGGCCAGGGCGCGCGACACGCCAGCGCGTGGACGCAGGACCAGACACCCGATGAACCGACTGCGCCAGGTCGATGCCTGGTTCTCGTTGAATCATGGAGGTCGTTCTCGGCGATGAAATTGCTGTTGAAACGACACGGTCAGGGCAAAGGTTTGACGGCATGTCCGAATCGGATCAGAAGTCGAAACCCAGATTAGCCAGAATGTAGATCACCACAGCAATGATCAGACCAATGAGAACGTACTCCCAACCGATGGCAATGATCCCTAGTGCACCAGCCATCCCGGAGAATCGGTGGTTCTCCTGCCTCAGGTACGAGACCACGCCGAAGATCACGGCCAGCAGCCCAACGCCAGAGTAGGCCCAGACGATCCAGTCCCGGTCCTCGCTGCTGCGCCTGGGTTCGATCCCGATCAAGGCGGCCCCGCCTTCGATGACGCGCTCCTTGAGGGTTTTGCCGCTGGCGACCTGTTCCCTGATCGGGTCCTGAAACATGGCCAGGGCTATGGCCAGGATAGCGATGAAGATGCCGAGGATGGCCATCGCATTCTGGATCCGCTTGGGTGATTCGTTGATTGTGTCGGTCATGATGGGATTCGGGTTTTGTTTGGCTTGTGCTAGTTCATGGTAATGGGTGCAGGGGAGTATTGCAGCAAGCTTCGGGGGTGGCATGATTTTTTGTTCGGTTTCGTCTGATGGCGAGTCACTTTTCTTTGTCCGCACAAAGCAAAGTAGCCAAAAGAAATGCGCCCCAGATGACTTGCCAGATCAGTGCTGCGCACTGCTCTGGAGACCTCGTGCCCGGATTCAAACGGGGCGTGTGCGACGTTCAAGGACGCACTAGTGTCACGGGCGCAGGATGCGCAGAAGCGACCAACTCGGCCAGAAGTTACAGACAATCGCCTCCGGCAGGTGCTCGCTCGACCCCCGTTTGAATTCGGTTACGAGGCAGCGCCAGAAAGTGGGAAGATAGGTCAAACACCAAACCCCGTCGTCCCGAGCGCAACCGAGGGGCCTCCCAAGCTGATCAGATCACTGAGCTCAACAATAACTCGTGACTCGATCCGTCATCCCAGGGCACGCTTTTCCCCGTTTGACTCCGGGTACGAGACGACGTCAGGAGGTGGGTGGATGATCAGGTAGCGATTTGATCGAAGTCTGAATCTTGCCGGCCAGCCTGTGTAAATAACGGAGTTATAACCCACCTACAAACGACCCGTCAGACCGCACCCCTCTCGATCTCACAGCAAAGAAGGGAGAAGACAATCTACAGTCAGTTCTCTGCGATCAGAGCAGCAGCACACTCAATGCCGTCACAACCACAGCCCCGATCAGATTGAGCTTGAAGCCGTAGCGCATCATTTCGCGAATGTGGATCTGGCCGCTGCCGAAGACGATTGCGTTGGGTGCCGTGGCCACGGGCATCATGAAGGCGAAGCTGGCGCTGATGGTAGCGGGCAGCATGAGCAACAAGGGGTCGACCTCCATGGCCTGCGCGGTAGACAACAGGATCGGCATCAGGATGGCGGTAGTGGCGGTGTTGCTGGTGATTTCGGTCAGAAAGGTGACGGATAGACACACGGTCAGGATGATCAGCCAGACTGGCAATTGCTGCAGGACGACCAGATGACCGGCGACGGTTTCGCTGAGGCCGGACTGCTGAAAGGCGCTGGCGATGGTGATGCCGCCGGCAAACAGCAGCAAAATACCCCAGGGAATCTTGTTGGCGGTCTCCCAGGTCAGCAGTCGTTCGCCGGGACGATCACGGCCAGCGGGAATCAGAAACATGGCGACCACTGCCAGCATGGCGACCGAGGCGTCGTTGGCTGTTGGCAGGTCCAACCAGCCGCGCCAACCCCCGAAGGGTTCGGTGCGGGTCATCCAGGCCAGGGCGGTGATGACGAAGACGATCAGAATGCGACGCTGCATGCTGTTGGGCGCGTCCTGCGACAGATCATAACCGACATCCACCTTGGGCAGGGATCGACTCAGCAGCCACATCATGATGGGCAGGAAGATCAGCGTCATCGGCATGGTCTTGCTCATCCAGCTCAGGAAGCCGATCTCCTCACCGGTGCCCTGCTGATAGTTCTGCAGCATCAACAGGTTGGGCGGCGTGCCTATGGGCGTGTTGATACCGCCAAGGCTGGCCGCATAGGCAATGCCGAGCAACAGCACGATGGCAAATTGTCGCTGCAGGCTCACACTGATTTCGCCGTTCTCGCTGGTGGACGACTGAATGACCGCCATTGCGATGGGCACCAGCATCAGCGTAGTGGCTGTGTTGGATATCCACATACTGAGCAAGGCGGCGGTGATCATGAAGCTGATCAGTAATCGGGTCGGGCTGTGGCCACCGACAGCACGGATGATGCGCTGTGCAATCAGGATATGCGTATTGGAATGCGCCATGGCGGTGGACAGCAGAAAACCACCGAGCAGCAGTAAAATCAGCGGACTGCCGTAAGCAGCCGCTACCTGGGTGGGGGTGAGCACACCAAGCAGCGGGAACAGTGCCAGGGGAATCAGTGAGGCCACCGGGATGGGCAGCCATTCGGTGATCCAGAAAACCGCCGTGATCAGGGTGATAATCAAGGTCAGCTGAGCGGCGTCACTGAGGGCGGTCTGCCGAATGAGCAGCGCCAGCAGGGCGATGATCACTGCCGTGACGATGGGCATCAGTCGGGAGCGAGCGGGTTGAGTCACGGTGTCGTCTCTGCGATGTTGTCTGGGGATTCTACATGACTGGGAGGAGTGGGGCTCTTGTCGAGGAGTCTTCATGGGGGGCTCGACCGCGGGGCTGGCTTGTCGCTTTGTTTTCGCTTGCTGGCGATGGGGTTTTCTTCTGCTTTTTCCAGGTCAGATTTCGCCTGAGGGCGATTGGTCTTCTCTGTGTTGTTTTGACTCCGATTCCACCTGGTGGCGAGTCACTTTTCTTTGTCTGCACAAAGCAAAGTAACCAAAAGAAATGCGCCCCAGCTGACTTGCCAGATCAGTGCTGCGCACTGCCCTGTGAACCTCGTGCCGGGAAAATAAACATCCCCGCCCCAAGGGGCGGGATATTTAGAAGAATTCGCTCGCTCCGCATTGCTTAGCGTTTATTCGCCGCAAGCGGCGGGAAATAGAACCCTCAGAGATTTAACGAACATGATCGGGACATCTGGCCAAACTCGGGTTTTGTGCAGTAGATCACCTCAAGTCCGACAGGCTGCCAGGGATCACCGCAAGTGTTCCGTGATGGCTTTGAATGAGTCTGTCACGTTCCGTTCGTCTGACGAAGACCCCTCTTGTCGGCGCGCGTGTCGTCCATATCAATCAGGATAAGCGCTGAGCCAGCGCCTGTTTGACCAATGGCCACTCCCGATCCAGGATCGAATAGCAGGCGCTGTCACGGATGCTGCCGTCGGCCAGAATCATATGGTTGCGCAGGACGCCATCCTTGTGTGCGCCCAGCCGTTCGATAGCGGTTTGAGAACGGTGGTTGTCATGATGGGTTCGAAATTCCACCGCGATCTGACGCATGGTCTCGAAGGCATGCTGCAAGAGCAGCCGCTTGCATTCGGTGTTGACCGCAGTGCGCTGCATGGATGCGGCGTAAAAGGTGTAGCCCAACTTGCAGCGACGGTTGCTGATCTGGATATCGTACAGTCGGGTGCAACCGACGATTTGATTGGAGTCCAAATGCTGGACTGCATAGGCCTGTTGCGTGCCGGCTTGCATGGCCCGCAGCGTCTTGTGGACATACTCGGGCATCTGATCGGGATGCGGCACATTGGCATATTCAACGGTCCACAGTTCACCGTCACGCACCGCTTGCTGCAAGGGTTTGATATGCGCTTCAGACAGCGGCAGCAGTGCGACATGCTGACCGGCGAGCGGTGGCAAGCTCGACTCTTCCGGTGTCAAAACCATCACTTAAAGAGCCTCACAGGGGATGCTGAAATCAACATGGCCGTACTCATCATGACGCACCCAGGCGCGGCGGGTCGAAAAGGGCAGCGTCCTCATCAAACGCTCGCCGTCTGCGGTCCTGGCCAATCCAGGCTGAAGCACAGGATCAAAGATTACCCGGTCACTGCCATAGCCGCCAGCGCTCCATAGTCGATGCTCAGATGGTCATGGCGCCCCTGATCATCCAGCTCGGTATCATAAGCATAGCGCTTGGTGGCATGGGTGAGCAAGTGGGTCGAGATGCCCAGGTCGGAGATCATCGGGGTCATCCGGTCGACGGACAAACCGTTCTGATGGGTCTTGTGTGGTGGAAACGGGCCGCCGTCGGACAAGCCCGTTTCGGCGTACTTGAAGGCTCTGTCCGGGTGACGTCATGCACCGACTGCCAGGCGGGCAGCTGACCATAGGCCACGAAATTCGGTCCGGACAGGGGCAGGAACGCCGTGCTCAAGACGGCCTTTGACGGTGGGCCCGTAGCACTGTGAATCACGCTGCGCTGCGGCCACGGCGACGACCGGCAGCATGAGCAGCAAGCAATACGCGCGAACCACTGATCAGCCCTTTTTCTTCTTCGACGCCCAGATGGCCAACTTGTGCTTCATGGACTTCTGCGAGACCTGATCTTCGGGCAGTGGCTGGATAATCTTGTCGTGCACCAACAGACGATAGATGTAGGCGATTTTCTCGGTGGCCGAATCGGTCGCCTCAAAGATGACCGCACCGCGATCCTCTCCGTATTTCATGCCATCTGCAATGGCGGTCTTGAGCAGTTCACCCTCGTTCTTTAGTTTTTTCATGGCCCTCTCCTTACGTTGATTGTCCGCCTCTGAGTGGTTCAGGGTCGCATCTCGCGAATGAATGCATCGGCTTCGGCGATCGCATGCTGACCAACAGGGCACCGACATCGCGATCGACCTGGATCGCTTCACCTTTCAATGATTGAATCGCCCGCGCATTCAGATTGTGTTTCAGATACAGACGCTGATCATTCATGGCCCTGAGCACTGGCGGAATGAATTGTTCACTCTTGCGTATCGCACTGACCAATTCCCGGTAGCGTGATTTGCTGTCATTCAGCTAGCTGAGGCGATTGATTGCACAACTTGGTGCTGGAGAGCTCTTTGAGCTCCTCTTCCCACTCCTCGAACAGATCCTCGGCCACCCGTTCGATGTCTTCGATCCCTGAGGGGGTTTCCTCGGCCGAGGCCACGCTGCCCTCATACTCACCATCGAGTTTGTTGAACGCGCGATCGAGCTTGCTGTTCTCGACGGCGACCACCGACTTGAACTACTCCAGCGCCGAGGCAAACTGCTCGGTCGCCTCTTCCTGTGCTTCACGAGCACCCTCGACGCGGTCGACCAGAATCTCGCTCTAAGGGGCCTCTGAACAAGTCGTGGCCAACTGTCTCAAGCGTCAAATCCGCCCAGACTTGTTCAGAGGCTCCCTAGTGGATTTCAAAGGTTTCCATGGTGCCGTAATAGGCGGAGGAACACCCCGCCAGAAGGGCGAACAAAGCGATGGCTGTTGCGGTTCGAATCATTAAGGCCTCCTCAGGGGTGCAATGGGTTCAGCTCATATGATAGCACTGGCTCAGACATCAGGGGTGTCAGTAGGATGGCATCAGGCCTTCTTGACGAACTGCGATTTGAGCTTCATGGCGCCAATGCCTGTGATGTTGCAATCAATATCATGATCACCGATCGACAGGCGAATGTTCTTGACCCTGGTCCCGACTTTGAGCATTTGAGAACTGCCCTTGACCTTCAACTCCTTGATCAGCATAACGGTGTCGCCACCCTGCAACAGTGTCCCGTTGGCATCGCGAAATTCGGGCCCGTCGGAGTCTGGCAGGTCGCTGTCATCTTGAGATCACTGATGAGAACATGGGGTAGGGTGGAAGCTGGGTCATGGCCTGTTCCGATGTGATTGGCCCACAGTCTGAGACATGTCGCAGAGGAGTGCCAGCGTCCGGTATTTTGACAGACCACAACGCAACGAGGCCGACCTACATGGCAGGTCGGCCTCGAATGTTCTTGTCTGTAGATCAGACCCTCGAAAGGATCTCTATCAGCAAGGAACGACCTTGTTGGCACAAGGTCCTTTCTGGCCTTCTCCGACTTCAAACTCAACGGCTTGGCCATCAGTCAGGGTTGCATAACCACCACCACTTTGGATTTCTGAATGATGTACGAATAGATCTTTTCCGCCATCTTCAGGCGCGATGAAACCGAAACCTTTCTCGGCGTTGAACCACTTGACTGTTCCTTTACTCATGATCTTCTCACTGTTTTGAATAGAATACGTGCAGTTATCTGCCGCGACAGTATAAAGGCTAGCGGCGGCGGTTGGAAATACTGTGGCTATTCAATCGTTCACCGATCGTGTGTTCCTGAGAGTTTGATCACGTATTTTGGTCGCAAATCTGACCAGAGGCTCCCTAGAAGAATTCGCTCGTTTCGCTTTGCTTAGCGTTTATTCGCCGCAAGCGGCGGGGAGTAGAACCCGCAGAGATTCAAATAGGATCTGACCCTGTTGTCGATCAGAACCATCATTTTCCGATACAGAAGCTGGTAAAGATCTCGCCCAGAAGATCGTCCGACGTAAAGGTTCCAGTGATCCGGCCGAGCGCCTGTTGCGCCAGGCGCAGCTCTTCGGCCAGCAATTCACCGGCCTGATAGTCACTGATCTGTTGCAGCCCGCGGGTTACCGCCTCGTGCACCTCATCGAGGGCATCCAGGTGACGGCGGCGGGCCATGAACTGACCTTCGGTATGCGTCTGGATGCCGGCCAGTGTCTTGATATGCTCGATCAATTGGCCCATGCCTGCACCGGTCTTGGCAGACAGATACACGCGGGCTGGCCCATTCCGATCGGTCTCCAGACGGCCCTTGCCCTGGCTGAGGTCAATCTTGTTGATCACTTCGGTCACGGCAACCCCTTGCGGAAATGACATCCCCTCTGAGGCATTCTCTGTCAGGTCCCTCTGATCGATGACATGCAGAATGTGATCCACTTGCTCAAAGGCCTCGCGGGCGCGACGAATGCCCTCGCGTTCAATGGCATCCTCGGTCTCATGTAATCCCGCCGTGTCGACCAGATGCAGCGGAATGCCATCGATCTGCAAGCTCTCGCGAAGCAGGTCTCGGGTGGTACCGGGAATACCGGTGACGATCGCCGTCTGCCGCTGCGTGAGGGCATTGAGCAGGCTTGATTTGCCCGCATTCGGACGACCCGCCAGGGCAATCTGCAAACCATCGCGCAGCAGTTGCCCTCGTTGCGAGTCCGCCATCAGGCGCTCAACATCAGCCAGCAAAGCCTCTGTACGCCCAGTGACGTCGCCTTCGGACAGAAAGTCGATTTCCTCGTCGGGGAAATCGATCGCGCTCTCGACATAGACTCGAAGACTGACCAGCGATTCCAGCAGCGCAGCAATTCGTTCGGAAAACTCGCCCTGCAGCGACCGTTGTGCCGCTCTGGCCGATGCTTCTGTGGTTGCTTCGATCAGATCAGCAATGGCTTCGACCTGAGTCAGATCCATCTTGCCGTTAAGAAAAGCTCGCTCGGAGAATTCGCCTGGCCGAGCGAGGCGTGCGCCCAATTCCAGCGTCCGCTTGAGCAGTAAATCCATTACCACCGGGCCACCATGACCCTGCAGTTCGATCACATCTTCACCGGTAAATGAATGCGGCGCCGCAAACGCCAGCAGAATGCCCTGATCGAGAATTCTCCCACCCGCATCCACAAAGGCTTCATAATCTGCGCGGCGAATGGTGAGTTGGTGGTCCTCGCGCGTCATGGCACCGGCGATGGCATGCGCCTCTGATCCAGATACCCTCACTATTCCCACGCCCCCCACACCTGGCGCGGTAGCAATTGCTGCGATGGTCTCGGTTAGTTGTGGCTGAGTACTCATAGGAACACGTTCTGAACAGTGATGATTATGGTAGCGAGCTTACAGGCCAGACGCCGTACATGCCTGGCAGCCAACGCTGCGGAACAGCAGGACTATCTGGAGCGTGTTTCAACGATCGTCTCGAGCTGTTCACCCGGTTGATGGATTGGTACGCCGTGAAGCGCGAGCAGTCGCTGATAGTCTGACCGCTCTCTTATTGCATCCAATGCCGGACTGATCCGCAACAACAAAAAGACCTGACCTCGTCGTTGAAGTGTTTTTTCCAACCACACCATGGCCTCATCCAGTTGGCCATTGAGCGCCAGCATTTCTGCGTGAGAGAAAAAAAATATTCCCGTATGACGCGGTGGATCGTCTGTCTGTTGAGATTCACGCCATTGCCAATATGCCTGGCCATTGGTCTGATGCATTTGCTCGACAAAAGCATCACGTTCCGAATCGAGCATCTTGCTACGGTCCCGTATTGTTCTGGCCAATGCTGCCTGGACTGGCTCGCCGAGGCGTTCATAGGCATAGCCCCAATAGCGATATTGCCAATTGAACGAGGGGCCATATCGCTCCAGTTTTTCCATCTGCTCAATCGTCGCCCTGTAGTTACCTGAGCCACACAGCAAGATACCCTTGACGCCCATGAGCAGTAGCGAATAAGGCTGACGTTCCAGAGCGTCATCGATGACGGTCAAGGCCAGAGCATGTTGACCGGTTGCCGAGTAAAGCTCAGCAAGATACTGGCGCGCATCAATACTTCCCGGAGAGGCCTCGATGGCCTGCAACAGGTACGCGGCGGCGGCGTCAAAATCCCAATCGCGATGAAACAGTACCTGTGCCTTGGCCGTCAGTGCATAGGCACCGTGAGGGTCCAGCCGCAAGGCTTCTGTGGCCGCAACATCAGCTCGTGCATATCCCTCATCAGGGTCGTCATTGAAATAACTGACCCGAACAATGTAGCTCAGAGCCAAACCCGCATGACCCGCAGCAAATTCAGGGTGGCTGATCGTCAACTGCCGAAACAGCGACTCACCTCGCTCCATCGCTGCATAGCTGCGTTGCCGTGAGTGCCAGCGAGCCTCCAGATACATCTGATAGGCGACCGGGTCAACCGCTCTGGTGCCGTGGGCCAAACTTTCTGTGTGCTTTTCACCCGGATGTCCCGCCACCAGCAGTGCGTCAACAATTCGATTTCGAAGCTGTTGTATGGACTCGATCGACTCAGTGAACGACTGTTTCCAATACCACTCAGTGTCCTCGAGGCCCTGAAGCACCAGATGAACCGTGATCGACTGTTCGCTCAGATCAACGGAACCACTCAGAACTGCACTGGCCTGAAGTGCCAGGCCGGCCTTCTGACCATCGGTGACGGTTGCCGGAAGTTGAATCAGCTGCGTGGTTTGATGGCGACTCAGCTGGATGACGATATCCTCCTGCAGGCTATCGGCCAGATAACGGAGCGATTCGGGGGCCGTCTCTATGCTGAAAGGCATCATGGCGATGGTGCTGATGCGTTCCGATGACAGGCGTGTCTGGCCCTCAAGGGCATGGTCATCCTGTGTTCGAATCAGGAACATGAACGCGGTGACCGACAGCGTCACGGCAACCAGAGCCAACATTAACCGTTTACCGAAGATATCGAACATACGCCTGTCCACTGCCGGTGTTACCGGAAGCGGAGCAACCGTGTCCTCAACGTTTGTTTCTCTGAACTGACGCCGTACAGACGCAGATTCGTGATCCTCCTGGCCTGGGGTGTCTGATACATTGCGTCGTGCATCCACAGGTTGTTCAACGTCGACAATCAAGCGATACCCTCGACGCGCGATCGTCTGGATGTACTTCGAGTCTGCTGGCGTATCTCCCAGACTCTGCCTGATCAGGGAAACAGCCCTGGCCACCACCGAGTCAGCATAATGGGTGTTGCCCCAGACACCCTGGAGGAGGATGTCCTTACTCAGAGTCTGACCCTGATGCTGGCACAGGAACGCCAGAAGACTCATCACCCTGGGTTCCAGGCTGACCTCCTGTGTCCCATTACGCAAGGTATTGCTCTGCACATCGACGAGCCAATCGCCGATCTTGTACTGTGGTTTGAACCCAAGATCCGGTGGCGGCATGTGTCGCGATTCAACAGCAAGTAATCGCCTTATAGCATACCAGCTCTGTCTCATCCAGACAGTGTCTGTGATCTCGTCTCAGACGACAATAGTGCTCGTCTGTCGAGCACAGCGATTCAAGTCGCCGCCTGTCCCTGCACGCGTCCAGATCAACCCAGACCGCCAAGGCGTTTGAAAGTGAAACAGGTGTCGAAATGACAATGCAGGAAGAATGATCCGTCAAGAACTGCCGTTCAACGCTCATTGATGGTCTGAGTGTCACCGCTGAAAGGGGTTTGGTGCCAGTAAGGTCGGCTGGCCATCAAGGAAGTGGCGATGCGGAACAACAGTGATCAGGCCTGTAAGAAGCGCCATATTTCAGTACCGATAGCACTCAGCTCCATCCCGGACCCATGGCTTCATTGGTCCGGGATGGGTCATTACGGAAGGGCGTCGATCCGCTTGGTGATCACCCACTGCTGAGCCAGCGAAATCATCACGTTAACGGCCCAATACAGCACCAGACCCGACTGGAAGAACAGGAACAGCAGGGTGAACGCTACCGGCATGAACATCATGATCTTCTGCTGCATCGGATCCATGCCCGGCGACGGCGACAGGCGCATGGTCAGAATCATCCCCGCACCGTAAATCAACGGCAGAATGAAGAAGGGGTCGGGAGCAGTCAGGTCCTGGATCCACAACATCCATGGCGCCTGGCGCAGCTCGACACTCTCGATCAACACCCAGTACAAGGCAATGAAGACCGGAATCTGGACCAGCATCGGCAAACAGCCGCCGAAAGGATTGGCCTTCTCGGTCTTGTACAGCTCCATCATCTTCATGTTGAATGTTTGCTTGTCATCGCTGTAACGCTCTTTCAGCGCGGCAATTCGAGGACCCAGCTTGCGCAGTTTGGCGGTGGTCTTGTACTGCTTTTCGGTCAGCTTGAAGAACAGGCCTTTGATCAAAATGGTGAGGATCACGATCGCCCAACCCCAGTTGCCGATCAAGCCGTGGATGAAATCCAGGATCCAGAACAACACGGCAGACAGCGGCGTGAAAATGCCGTAATCCACAGTCAGGTCAAAACCATCGCGGATATTGTTGATCACATCCTGCAGCTTGGGACCGAGAAACATGTGTTGTTCGATCGTCTGGCTATCGCCGGCAGCAATAGCAATGGTCGGCATGACGTTTTCGACCCGATACAGCGTTCCACCACTTCGAGGGATGGCCCTGGCACTGTAATCGGCTTGAACACCGGCTTCGGGTAACCACGCTGTAATGAAGTAGTGTTGTACCATAGCCATCCAGCCATAATCACTGTTGCGCTTCTTGTCCCCTTCGCGCAGTTCTTCGTAGTCGAATTTCTCGTATTTGTCTTCCTCGGTATACAGCGCCGCTCCATTGAAGCTGAAACGCTCCGGGTTGGTAAAGGCGTTCTTGTCTTCGAGGTTGGGTTCACGTCGCTCCAGGCGGTGGAAGGCGGCTCCCTCCCAGGTACTGCTGCTGTTATTGCGAATGGTCTGATCAAAGTCGATCTCATAACTGCCACGTGTGAATCGATACGTCTTGGTCACTTCAATGCCATCATCACCGCGCCAGGTCATCGGTACGATCAACTCGTCCTGCCCTTCTTTGAGGGTATAGGTGGATTGCGCCGCCGAGAATGTCGCGCCAGGGGCCACACTCTGATGAGAGGTACTGACCAGACCGTGGGTCGCGACAAAATAACTCTGAACCTGATCATCCAGCAGCACATATTTGTCTTCAGGTATCATCCGATCGATCGGATAAGCCAGTAACTCCGCATGCACCAGACTGGCACCTTGTGTACTCAGGCGAATTCGATAGACATCGGTCTCAACCGTGATTTGCTCGGCTTGTGATCCTGACTGAGTGCTGCTGGACGTGTCCGTGCGGGTCGGATTGATTTGCGGCAGGTCATTCTCATCGTTGGCCGAAACAGCCTGAGCTATCGTATTGACTGTTGGCAAATCGTCTTCCGCGTCAGTGATCAGACCTGGAGCCTGTTCGGAGACTGATGATGCATCGACGGGTGTCGGCTTGGGACCATAATCCTTCTGCCATGCCTGCCAGAGCATAAAGCTGACAAAAACAAGACCAATGAACAGAATCGGACGCATGTTAGACATGATGGGTGTGCTTCCTGTGGATGCGCTTCCAGTGATGCTCGAGCGATTGAAACAGATCGGAGTTTCTGGCCTGAACAGCGGCCGGTCGGGTCATGACGACCAGATCGACTATCGGCAGTGTGCTCTCCTGACGTATGCTCTCACGAACCAGGCGTTTGATGCGATTGCGATCGACGGCGCGACGAGCCACCCGTTTTGCAATTGCCAAACCCAGGCGTGCCCGCTCGGACTGACCGGTGGTAAAGAGAATAGTGAAGTATAGATCGCTACTGCGTCCCGCGTTCTTGAACACGTGGTCAAATTCCATCTTCCGCAGCAATCGTGCCTGCCGGGGAAATCCAGCAGGATGCGACATGATTATACGGCCAAGCGCTTACGACCCTTGGCACGGCGTGCATTGATGATGGCACGTCCACTGCGGGTTTTCATGCGAGCACGGAAACCGTGTGTACGGGCGCGTTTGAGATTGCTCGGTTGAAATGTTCTTTTCATGACAAGGGCTCTTTCTTGTGTGACGACCCGGGAGCCAGATCATCTATTCTGTCTGATAGTTTTACTGACCACGCACGGCAAGTCCGGCGCGGACAAAAGGAGCGAAATGATACGTGCTGGCCCTCGCGCTGTCAACTATCAGGGCGGTCTGAACCCATTCAGTCCCGGTTGGCATCACTGTGGCCTGGACTGCTGGTTTTTATCGCTCGATTGCCTGTGGATAACTCGCGATATGCGGGGTAAACTATCCGCTTGTTGTGGTTTGTACCCGATGCTGCTGAACGTCCCTGGTGACGAGGCTCGGAGCCGCTCGAGCCACTATTCGGTTATTGGTCAACAGCGGGTCTGTCACCCCGGCTGTGACCAACCGCCTGACTCCGTCGACTTTGAGAAACACAGCATCATGTCTGCAACCATTTGGGAGCGCTGCCTGCAACGCCTTGAGCACGATTTGTCTGCTCAGGATTACAGTATGTGGATTTCTCCTCTCCAGGCCCGCGCCGATGAGCACAGCGTCCATCTGCTGGCGCCCAACACCTTCGTCCTGGACACGGTGCGTGAGCGCTTTCTCGGTGACATTGAATCGCTACTGCGCTCCTATCAGGGTGATGACGTGGTTGTCCGGTTGATTATCGGAAATCACCATGAGTCTTCCGAAGTCCGTCAGCCTGATCCGTCACCTGCCGCCGTGCAGAGGCCGCGGGTACAGAGCAACCTGGACCGAACCTACCGTTTCGAGAGTTTTGTTCTCGGTAAATCAAACGAAATGGCCCATGCCGCGGCCATGCAGGTTGCGGAGAATCCGGGCGATTCAGCCTACAACCCACTATTGCTCTACGGCAGCACCGGGCTTGGAAAGACTCATTTGCTGCATGCTGTCGGTCATCGCATTCTTGCCGAAAAGCCAGATGCGCTGGTGGTCTACCTGAACTCCGAACAGTTCGTCAACAGCATGATCCAGGCGCTTCGCCACAACCGTATTGATGAATTCAAGCGACAGTATCGGTCTGTTGATGCCCTTTTGATTGACGATATCCAATTCTTCGCCGGCAAGGACCGTTCACAGGAAGAGTTCTTTCATACCTTCAATTCACTACTGGATTCAAAACAACAGATCATGATGACCTGTGATCGTTACCCCAAGGAGGTCTCTGGCCTGGAACCCCGATTGAGATCACGATTCGGCTGGGGCTTGAGCATTGCCATCGATCCACCGGACTTCGAAACCCGGGTCGCCATTCTGATGACCAAAGCCGCTGCACAGCGTCATGCTATCTCAGAGGAGGTTGCCTATTTCCTGGCCAAGAAGATTCCATCGAATGTTCGGGATCTCGAAGGCGCGCTCAACACGCTGATTGCCAATGCGCGATTCAGCGGCAAGGCCATCACACTGGAATTCGCTCATATGACCTTGCGTGACCTGCTCTCGGTCCAGGATCGTCTGATCACCATCGTCAACATTCAGAAAACTGTCTCGGAATACTATAAACTTCGGGTGGCAGATATGTTGTCGAAAGGACGAACACGCTCCATTGCCAGACCGCGACAACTGGCCATGGCCATGGCAAAGGAACTGACAGAGCACTCACTGCCAGAAATCGGTGATGCCTTCGGTGGCAGAGATCATACGACGGTACTGCACGCCTGTCGCAAGATTGCCGAATTGATGCAGACCGACACAAGGCTGCGAGAGGACTATGACAAGATTCAGCAGATCCTGACCACATGAGCCACCATGTTAGCCCTGTGGACAAGGTCAGTATAAGCGGGTTGATAAGCCTGTGGATAAGGTGTGGATGGATTGAGGTCGTCTATTTATCCACAGCTTGTACACAGAATCACCCCGGATTTTGGAGACAGTAGTTTCAACGTAAGCACTTGATATTAAAAGATAATTTTACTTATACAGATATCCACAGAGACTAGTTATTACTACTGTTTATATCTTTAATTAAGAACTAATAACCAACTGCTATTGGAAACCAGCTTATGAAATTCAGTGTTCAACGAGAGACCATCCTCAAACCCCTGATGCAGGTTGTCGGTGTCGTTGAGCGTCGACAAACGTTGCCTGTTCTCTCCAACCTTCTGGTCACGGCCAGTGATCAAGGTCTGGAGTTCATTGGCACCGATCTGGAAGTAGAGATGCGTGCCAGGATCGACCAGGTTGTCGATGAAACAGGAGAGGTCACTATTCCAGCGCGCAAGCTGGTTGATATTTGCAAGGCATTGCCTGACGGTGCAACGGTTGATATCACGGTAACCGATGAGCGCGCGACGATTGTGGGGGCACGCAGCCGTTTTACACTCTCGACCTTGCCCGCCACAGAGTTTCCAGTTATCGAGGATGTCAACGTAAGCCGCTCGGTTACCGTGCAGGAAAGCGACCTGAAGCGAATCATCGACAGAACGGCCTTTGCCATGGCTAATCAGGATGTGCGGTATTACCTCAATGGATTGCTGTTGGAATTGCATCCTGAGCGCGTTCGAGCGGTTGCGACAGACGGGCATCGTCTGGCCATTTGCGACGCCCTGGGTGAAACAGGATCTGAGGGCATCACTCAAATGATCATTCCTCGCAAGGGCATCGTTGAGTTGCAGCGTTTGCTTGATGACAATGACACCAGCATCCAGATGGAGTTTGGCCCATCACACGTCAGAGTTACGCTGAATGATTGCGTGTTCACATCGAAGCTGATTGATGGTCGTTTCCCAGAATATGAATCGGTAGTACCGGTAGGTGCAGACCTCTCACTGACCGGTAACAAGGAAGTGCTTTGCAGAGCCTTGCAACGTGCAGCTATTCTGTCCAATGAGAAATACCGTGGCGTTCGGTTGGAACTTCAACCTGGCCGCCTGAAAATCATTGCGCATAATCCTGAGCAGGAAGAGGCTGTTGATGAGGTCGAGGTTGAGACAGAGATCAGCGATCTCGCGGTAGGTTTCAACGTCAACTACCTTCACGATGCACTGAGCTTTCTGGATGCAGAAACCGTCACCATGGCCTTCAAGGATCCGAATTCAAGCTGCCTGATTTCCGCGCATGATGATGATTCGGCGCGTCACGTGGTGATGCCATTACGTCTCTAGGAGCCTGTCGGACTTAACATGATCTATTGCGGGAAAGCTGAGTTTGGCCAGATTTCCGGATCTTTTTCGTTACATAGCAGAGCTATTCGCCTCAAAAGATCGAAAAATCTGACTCAAATCGACTTTCCATCGCGACGATCGGTCAAGTCCGACAGGATCCTAGGTCCTGGCTCGACTTCATTTGCAGCAGGGATCTTACTTGTTCCGTTAGAGTCCGCCGCGTGATTGTCAATCGCCTTCAGATTGATGGATTGAGAAACCTCAGCAAGGTTGACCTTGCTCTTGATCCGGGTATCAATTTCTTCTATGGCCTCAATGGCGCAGGCAAAACGTCTGTACTGGAAGCGGCACATATCCTGGCAACAGGCCGCTCCTTTCGAGTTGGCCAACCGCGCGACATGATTCAGTATGGCCAGTCTCGATATCAGATTGTTGCTCATTGTCAGACTGATGCCGAGGATCCAAACTCAACTCTAATCCTTGGCCTTCAGCGCAGTCTTGACGACTGGACGGCGCGAATCAATGGCGACCCAATCGAGCGAATCAGCGATCTGGCAACCCATCTGGTCGCACTGTCATTCCATCCGTCTTCACATGAGTTGATCGAAGGGGGTCCGGAAAGACGGCGTCAGTATCTCGATTACACCATGTTCCACGTGGAACATACTTTTCTCACAACGTGGCGCAATTACCGCAAAGTACTCAAGCATAGAAATGCGTGTATCCGCCAAAAGCTTGGTGATGATTCATTTGATTATTGGGAAGGTGAGCTGGCACGATATGCAGCGCTGTTGACGAAACAACGCGAAGCTATCATGCAGCAGTTGCAAGAGGTTTTCTCCAGCTTGTCCGAAATGATTCTCGGTGACAACTTGTCACTAGCCATGCAGTATCAGAGAGGCTGGAAGCAGGACGCCGATCTTCTTGATGTTCTATTACAGCAACGACGGACGGATAGGCAGATGGGGTATACGCGCTCAGGCCCACACCGTGCGGACATCCGATTATCACTGTCTACTGGCAAGGTTGCGCCTCAACTTTCCAGAGGACAGCAAAAAAGCTTGGCGTTGATATTGCTTATGTCTCAGCTTTCGGTGATACAGGCGGAGACGTCGCACCGCCCCTTGATCTTGCTTGATGACTTCCCATCTGAGCTGGACGTCAATAAGCAGGCGGCTTGTCTTGATCGACTCTCCAAGACGGGTTGTCAGATTCTGATCACCGGAGTCGATCCTCCAGGTCCTGGACTGAAACAGCACTCCGCAACCGTGTTCCACGTGGAACATGGCCAGATCCATCACCAACCCGTCTGATCAGAGCGCCTGTGTGGCGCGCTTCATGCAGAACGCGAGGCTCTAGTGGGGCGAGGTGCATTTACGCCTCACAAGCCTTGTCAGCCGGGCGTTTTGTCGCGAAAAAGGGTATACTGTTCAGTCGAATATGAGTTGGGCGGTTCATGAACCAAGAATACGATTCCACTAGTATCAAAGTCCTCAAAGGGCTCGATGCCGTTAGAAAGCGTCCCGGTATGTATATCGGTGATACCGATGATGGCACAGGCCTGCATCACATGGTCTTCGAGGTGGTTGATAATTCCATTGACGAAGCACTCGCTGGGCATTGTGATGCCATCAAGGTCGTGATCCAGGTCGATAACTCGATTCGGGTCAGTGACAACGGTCGGGGAATTCCAACCGACATGCATAAGGAAGAGGGTAAGTCGGCGGCTGAGGTCATCATGACCGTGCTTCATGCTGGCGGCAAGTTTGATGACAACTCGTATAAAGTTTCCGGTGGACTTCACGGCGTTGGTGTGTCGGTAGTCAACGCCTTGTCTGATGTGCTGAAGCTCAAGATTCATCGAAACGGTAAAACCTACAAACAGACCTATCACCTTGGCGAGCCGCAGGCACCCTTGGCGGAAGCAGGTGACACGGACGAAACGGGCACAATCATTACCTTCAAGCCCAGCTCAAAAGTCTTTACCGGCATCATTTTTCATTATGACATTCTGGCCAAACGACTTCGTGAGTTGTCCTTCCTCAATTCTGGAGTTCGCATCGAGCTCAGCGATGAGCGCGATGGGCGCAACGACGTCTTCGAATACGAAGGCGGGATTCGGTCCTTTGTCGAATATCTGAGCAAAAACAAGACACCGCTGCATCAGCAAGTCGTGTACTTCTCGACTGAACAGGACGACGTCAACGTTGAAGTGGCGCTGCAGTGGACCGACTCCTATCAGGAAGCGGTGTTCTGCTTTACAAACAATATCCCACAGAAAGATGGCGGAACCCACCTGGCCGGCTTTCGTGGTGCCTTGACCCGAACCATCAACAGCTATGCTGATAGCCAAGGGATGGCGAAGAAGGCCAAGGTGCAAGTCACCGGCGACGACTGTCGTGAAGGTTTGGTGGCGGTACTCTCTGTGAAAGTGCCAGATCCAAAGTTTTCTTCGCAGACCAAGGACAAACTGGTTTCATCGGAAGTCAAAACCGTTGTCGAATCGGTGGTTGGCGCTCAGTTGAATGATTTTCTGCTGGAGCACCCGACTGACGCGAAGTCTGTGGTTGCCAAAGTTATTGATGCCGCGCGTGCCAGGGATGCCGCCCGCAAGGCTCGTGAAATGACACGGCGAAAAGGGGCACTGGATATCGCAGGCTTGCCTGGAAAACTGGCAGACTGTCAGGAACGCGATCCATCGCTGTGCGAAATCTTCCTGGTGGAGGGTGATTCGGCGGGCGGTTCGGCCAAGCAGGGACGAAACAGAAAGTATCAAGCTGTCCTGCCTCTCAAGGGAAAAATTCTCAACGTCGAGAAAGCACGATTCGACAAGATGCTTCAATCTGCAGAGGTTGGGACCTTGATTACCGCGCTGGGTTGCGGGATTGGCAAGGAAGAGTTCGATCCGGCAAAGCTGCGTTATCACCGCATCATCATCATGACCGATGCGGACGTCGATGGCTCACATATTCGAACCTTGCTGCTGACGTTCTTCTACAGACAAATGCGTGAGCTGGTCGACCTGGGCCACATCTACATTGCCCAGCCACCGTTGTACAAGGTCAAACAGGGTAATTCGGAACGTTATCTGAAAGACGATGACGAGCTGAACAATTTTCTGCTCGCGGCTGCGCTCGAAGGCGTTGAGCTGTTGCCTGGCGAAGACAGCAAGGCGGTTGAAAAAGAGACGCTGAAAGGCCTGATGAGAGAGTTCTATGCGGTCGAGAAAATCCTCGAACGTCTCTCCATTCGCTATGACACAGAGTTTTTGCATACGCTCAAACAGATGCCTCGATTGAGTCATGACATGCTTGCCGAAGGCACTGGCGCGAAAGAGTGGCTTCAGACAATGAATGCAATGCTCGCTGAAAAAGCATCTGAGAGCCAGCGTTTCGAGGTGGAAATCAATGATGAAGGTCTGCTCTGTCGTCGTTATGTGCATGGCGTGGATACCGTCAAGGTGATCCCATCGACCTTCTTCGATAGTGCTGAGTACACCATTATTGCTGACCTGAGTGATAAGTTGACCGGATTCATTCGGGAAGGCGCCAGCATTTCTCGCGGCAAGCAGATGACCGAGATCAGCAACTTTACCGATGCTCATGGCTGGTTGATGGACCAGGCCAAGAAGGGCCGAACGATTCAACGATTTAAGGGACTCGGTGAAATGAATCCAGACCAGTTGTGGGACACCACGGTCAATCCGGAAACTCGCCGCCTGTTGAAAGTCACTATCGAAGATGCCGTGTCAGCGGATCATATCTTCAGCACGCTGATGGGTGATCTGGTCGAGCCACGACGTAACTTCATTGTCGAGAATGCCTTGAAGGTGACGAATCTCGATATATAGTCGGTACGAGAGAACCTTATAGTCATCGAAAATAGCGCCATCGTGGCGCTACTTGTCGTTATCATGCAGCGAAATTAACGTATGTTGTTGTAACAGGGTTATCAACCAACGATACCAGAGCCGCGATGTCATCGGCAGGCGTGCAAGCAAAAAAAACATCAACCACACGGTGTAATAACTGGCATGACCCAACACTGAGAATTGAGTGATGTCACTGAAAAAATGATGGGCCTCGTCTTGCTGATGACGGGCGCTTGCGCTGCTGTACTTTGGCTGGAATGCCTCTCAGGCGCCGATCGAGTCAATCAGTGAGTCTCTGACTGGGAAATACAGCGATGAGACCATGGCTTACCTGATGGGTGGTGCGGTTGCGGCAGTCCTTGGGAGCCTCTGAACAAGTCTGGGCGTATTTCACGCTCAAGACAGCCGTTCACGACTTGTTCAGAGGCTCCCTTGCTATTGTGATGTTGGCCAGCAAGTAAGGGTGGCAGACGGTCGGTTGATATCTGATACGCTTTGACAGTGCGAACAAACCAATAAAGTGATCGCAGGCAACTGATTTTATTGATGATATAATCAGTAACGATCCATTCACCTGCCTTCATTCAGGACGAACGCGCGCAGCCAGTCTTCGTGATGTTGGCGGTCGGCCTCTATCAAGTGCTCTGCTGCGCGCCGAAAATCCTCTGCTGACTTGTCCTGCGACAGTTTGAACCGCCCAATCAATTCAAGATGTGTCAGTTCGAAACAATGAATGGCATCAAGCAGGCGATGAACCCGATCCATTTGAGTTCGCAGGTCAAAGCGCTCGCCTGATCCCGGACGTCGCTGTTCCATATGGTCCGTCAGTCGAACCATCAGCTCGGCCTTGTCTGTCGTGGACTCGATTTCCACCACCGTGCCTCTAGCCTCGACTGTAATGTAATTCCAGGTGGGCAGATGATCACCGTGGTAATCCATTGGAGAAATATAGGCGTGCGGGCCCTGAAACAAAGCGGTGACTGATTGGCCATCTCGCAATGCTGCACACTGAGGGTTGGCCGCATGCATGTGTCCAAGAAGGGAGAATTGACCTGAATCGGTTTGATTGGGCATCAATGGAATCTGGGTGATTCGGAGGTCCTCGTCAAACTGGCCTCGTGTAATCAGAGTGGCAAAATCAAAACGATCGATGACCTCGGTCAGACGTTGATGATCGTCTTCCAGATGATACGTCGGCGGATAACAGGACAACGGTTTTTTACCTCAGAGCACGAACTTACAGTGTCGACCATGGTTCAACGCGAAGTCAACTTGATTTCGATACGGCGATTGGCGGCAAAGGCGGCATCCGTCTGGGCGCGAATCAGAGGATGGTAAGGACCAAAACCCGTAGGCGCGAGTCGTTTTGGCTCGATACCCAATTGAATCATGTATTTGACGATGGACAAAGCACGTGCCGTAGACAGCTCCCAGTTCGAGGGAAAATCAGGCGAAGAGATAGGGCGTTCATCCGTATGACCATCAATACGCAGGACCCAGTCAATGTTTGCTGGAATGTCATCGGAGACATCCAGCAGCACACCGACCAGCTTCTGAACCTGGTCACGACCCTGGCTGCCCAATGTGGCCGAGGCTGACTCGAACAGCAACTCTGACTGGAACACGAAACGATCCCCTTCAACGCGCAAATTGGGATTATCACCCAGTGCCTGTTTCAGCTGGCCGAAGAAATCTGACCGATACGCGGTCAACTCTTCGACCTTGTCCGCCAGAGCAAGATTGAGACGCTTGCCCAAATCGGCAATCTCGGCATCTCGAGTCTCCACATCGGTGGTCGTAATATCAAGGGCATTGGAAACCTTGGTCAACTGGTCACGCAAACCGCTGAGTTGACGATTGAGTAACAGAACCTGAGCTTGTGCCTCAGTCGACAATTCCGATTGTATCGTCGTTTGCTGTTGGCTTTGCTCAAGAGAAGAGGCGAGAGCAACCACTTCATCTTGTAGCTCATCGCGAAGATTCATCAACGCGTTAACGTCGGATCTCAAGCCTTCGATTTCATCGATCCGGGTGTTCAGTGCGGCAATGGACTCGTTGAGCTTCAGTTGTGTCTGATCACGTTCGCGGCTGGTCTCGTCCAGGTATTGACTCAAGGATTCTGAACGGTCTTCGGCCACCGACAACATCTCGGAAAGTGAGCGGATATCGATTTCCAGCTGGCTCAGCGCGCGGTTCTTGCTGTTGAGGCTGTCATTGAGTACAAATTGACCGAGCGTGAACAGCATCAGTACGAATACCATGACCATCAACAGAGCGGCCAGGGCATCAACGAAGCCGGGCCAGATGTTCAGCGGTCGTCGGTGTGAAGATTCGCCGATCATGCAGAAGGTCTTTGCTGCAGTGCCGCCGCAATAGTGCGATTGAGCAGGCGTAATTCCTGGCGCAGGTCGTCACTGACGTTCTGTTGCTGAATCTGTATGCCCAGATCAGCCAGGTGACGATTGAGTTGACTTAATTGCTGGTGCAAGGTGTTGTCTGACGCGGCCTTTCCGCTGAGTGTGCGCTGCATTCGATCGAGCCCGTCGGCCGTTTGTTCCAGCAAGGCCTGAACATAGGCCGGAACCTGAGCGTCGCCATCTCCGGGCAGAGCACCGCTGGAGAGACGAGTCACGCTCGACAACCATTCTTCTAGTTCATTGAAGAATCGGTTCGAGGCACGACCGGCGAGAAGATCCAGGAAGCCGAGTATCAACGAGCCGGCCAAGCCGAACAGACTGGACGAGAAGGCAATGGCCATGCCTGACAGCGGACCTTGCAGTCCGTCCCGCAGTGAGCTGAAGACATCGGCACCGGCCCGATCATCGACAGTCAGGCCTTGAATGACGCTGCTGGCGTCACCGATGGTCTTGAGCAGGCCCCAGAACGTTCCCAACAGGCCGAGAAATATCAGCAGACCTGTCAGATATCGTGCCAGGTCGCGTGATTCTTCCAGCCTCAGACGAATGCTATCGAGCAGTGAGCGCAGCGACATGGCCGACAGGCTGAATTCGCCTTGCCCCGTGCGTGAGAGCATGCGCGACATGGGCGCCAGTAATTTGGGTGTCTGTCTGATTCGTTTCTCGGCATCCTGCCCGCCGCGGCGAAACGCCTCGATCCAGCTCAGCTCGGGAAACAGATTGATAACGTGTCGGAAACTAATGAACACACCGATCAGAAGCACGCCAATGATCACGCCATTGAATGCCGGATTGGCAGCGAAAGCTTCGTACACGGCCTGATATCTGATAGCGACCAACAAGCTGACAATGATGACAAAGATCGCCATCCACATCAGGTTCTTGTCAGGACGGGTAAAGATCTGCTTGTGTTTCAATGAAGAATCCCCTGTCAGGCGGTAGGCTCAGGTGCTGTTTCCAGACGGAACAAATCATCGGCATCTGTCGATGAGACGATTGCATGCGTCAATGGTTACAGCGTTAGTGGAGATGAGCCCAGATAAGTTCCGTATTGTCAGAATTTGGACAGATATTTCAACGTCAGTTCGGGAACCAGAGCGGATAGAGTCGATCCAATCCATCTTCGCTCAATTCACTCAGTATCTGTTGCTCAACCATCAGTCTCGAATATGAGCTTCTCTCTGGGTTCAGTTCAAAAGCACGACGTGCATAGAGCGCAGCAGACACGCTGAACCAAGAGCCAGGAGGATCAACAGAGTCGGTCATACAAGACGTTTGGAGGTCTCATTCAGTCATCGTGTCATGCCCTGCTGCACAGAAACAGTGCAACAGGGCATGGTCGCAGTCTTAGCGAACCCGGTCTTCAGAGGCCAGCTGGCGAGCCAGGTCGGTGACCATCTGATTGAGAAGTGCCAGGTGCTCGGGATCAGCCATTGAACGCTGAGAGGACTTGAAGTCTGGCTGTGCGACCAGAGTTCTGGGGGTGATGATCTGATTGTTTCGAGCCTGTCCAGACTTCAGCGTTTGCCCAGAGGCCACCTGGGGCGTTCCGGTTTCCACAAAAGTACGGTCAGAAATGCGCCTCAGATAGGATGGAAAGCCGATGCCATTGAGTAGGTTGCCAGGGATAAAACGCTCGGCTGTCGCTTGGATCTGATCGGTTCCAAAATCTTCATTGAAAAAATAGTAAGCCAGAAACTCGACGTTTCGCTCGGCAACGACGATGACATAGAGCTGCTGATCGGCATTGTAAGAGGCGGCCACTTCAATGTCGGTACCCGGACGAATGCCTTCGGCAGTCCGTTCGCCATTGCTGTTGCCCTCGGTATCAATCTGCAGCAGATCACCTTCGAACGGCTGCAGCAGGTTATCGCCGTAGCAATTGTTGTCGACATCGGCAGTGCAGTCGGTGACCGCGACCCACTGGCCGAACAGGGCAAAGATGGCATCCTGAATCGATGCGCTATACCAGAAGCGCTGCAGGGGAACGGTCTCGCCATCAATCAGCATATCGGCGGTTGAGACCGAGGTGAAAATGATCTCCACGGGGCGAAGGGTGTTACTGGTGTCCGGAGTCACGAAGCCACAGCCCAGACATTGGCCGTCTTCGGAGAACAGCAGGTCATCACTGAAGGTGTAGCTGACGTTGTCGCCGGTTCCGCTCGAGGTGACATTGCCAAGCGATGAGAACCACAAGGGATCGCGATTGTTGACGTTATTGCTTTCGGTGTAGGTATACACCGTCATGAACAGCTGTCGGTCCTGAATCTCGATCGCATAACCGCTGCCGGGTTGGCTGGGGTTCCAGTAAAATCCCGATTCGGGAATGAAGGCCTGGGTCTCGCGTGCGCCGGTTTGAGCCGATGCCATCATCGGCAGGCACACAGCCATCATCAGCATCATCAGCAGGGCAATGGGGGTCTGTCTCATGAGAACTCTCCTGTCAGTCTTGATAGTCACAGGAGAGCAGTATGTCTCTCCCTGGCTGAATCGGGTCTGAATCGACCGAGGCCAGCAATGAGCCCGACTCAGGCTTCAGCTTCGCAGTCCCACTCCGCGGTGCAGCAACAGTAGACAGATGCTGCCCAGAACGATCACGAACAGCACGATCACAGAGAAGGCGACGGTCAGTGACACATCCGAGGTTCCCAGAATGCCATAGCGAAAGGTGCTGACCATGTAAACAATCGGATTGGCCAGTGACACATTTTGCCAGAACTCCGGCAACAGACCGATCGAATAGAACACCCCGCCCAGATAGGTCAGCGGTGTCAGCACAAAGGTCGGAATGATCGAGATGTCATCGAACTTCTGGGCAAAGATGGCGTTGATCATGCCCGCCATCGAAAACACGATGGCGGTCAGCACAACCACCGACAGTGTCACACCCACGTGAGTAATCGTGAGGTCGGTGAAGAACAGCGAGATCAGCAGGACCACCGCCCCTACCATCAGGCCCCGGACGACAGAGCCGGTCACATAACCAATCAGTATGATGGTGTTGGGTAGCGGGCTGACAAGGATTTCCTCGATATGCTTGCCAAACTTGGCGCCGAAGAACGAGCTGACCATATTGCCGTAGGAGTTGGTGATCACGCTCATCATGATCAGGCCCGGGACGATGAACTCCATATAGTTGTGTCCCCCCATCTGACCAATCCGGCTGCCGATCAGATTGCCGAAGATGATGAAGTACAGCGTCATGGTAATCGCCGGCGGCACAATGGTCTGAATCCAGATGCGCAGAATCCGGTTGATTTCTTTGGTGACAATGGTTTTCAGGCCGATCCAGTTCGGATGACTCATTTCACCCCTCCAGTCGGCGTCAGGCTCACCGTTGCAGCGCTGCGTTGATCGTTGGCAGATGACTGGGTATTGTGATCAATCATGCGCACGAACAACTCTTCAAGTCGGTTGGACTTGTTGCGCATGCTGCGAATTTCGATGCCCGCGCGCTGCAGGTCGTCAAACACGCTGTTGAGCAGCTGGCCTCGAGGCAGGTCGATTTCAATCGAGCCGTCGTCTCGAAGTCGGGTGGTGACGCCCTGTATCTCGGGGCATGCGTTCAACTCCTGAACGCTATCAAGCACGAAGGTTTCGATATCGATCTCGGTCAGCAGGGACTTGACCGTGGTGTTCCGAACAATCGCACCCTGATCGATAATGGCAATGTTGCGACACAATTGTTCAGCCTCTTCCAGATAATGGGTGGTGAGGATGACCGTGGTGCCATCGGTATTGATCGACTCGATGTATTTCCACACCGACCGACGGATTTCGATGTCCACACCTGCAGTGGGTTCATCGAGAATCAGCAGGCGCGGCTGATGCATCATCGAGCGGGCAATCATGAGTCGCCGTTTCATGCCCCCAGAGAGCGTGCGCGAAAGGACGTTGCGCTTTTCCCAGAGGTTCAGGCGGTTGAGCAGATCTTCGGCGCGCTCATAGGCTTGGGCGCGCGCAATACCGTAGTAACCGGCCTGATTGACCACGATTTCCAGGGGCTTTTCAAACTGATTGAAGTTGGCTTCCTGGGGCACCAGACCGATCATTCGCATGGCCGCAGAGCGGTGGGTGCTGATGTCGGTACCGAAGACCTTGACCGACCCGCTACTGGCGTTGACCAGCGAACTGATAATGCCGATCATGGTGGACTTCCCTGCCCCATTGGGGCCGAGCAGGGCAAAGAAGTCACCCTCTTCAACCGTCAGGCTGACATCCTTCAGCGCCTCGACGCCACCAGCGTAGGTTTTGCTCAGATTCTGGATCGACAGGGCAGACAAGGGGGGACTCCCGAACGTGTGAGATTGCAGCCGTGTATAGTCGCAGGAATTGCGCTGCAAACCAAGTCCTCAGCCAGTCTGCTGTGATAGCATTGCCCGCACGACTATTCAGACGACACAACCATGATCCTGAATCCTGACTGGGTTGACTCACTGAGCATGCTGCAACAGCAATTTGCCAGCGCGCGGCCGTTTCGCCATGTGGAGATCGATCAGTTCTTCACCGCCGCCTTTTGCCAGAAGATGCTGGATGCCTTTCCCGGGTTCGAGGATGAATATGCGCGCAATGAAACGGGTCAGGTTGGTCGCAAGGCGGTGCGTTCGGACGTGCGTAATCTGGGGCAGGTCTATCAGCAGCTGGACGATGAGCTTCGCAGTGAGATGTTCCTCAAGGCCATCGAGACCGTCACCGGCATCAGCGGACTGAAATATGACCCTGCGTATGTGGGTGGTGGCACTCATGACAACCGCAGCGGCCAGGGGCTGTCACCGCACGTCGACTTCAATTTTCACCCGCTCGATGGTCGTCATCGTCGATTGAACCTGATTGTCTATCTGAATGACGAATGGGACGCTGACTGGGGCGGTTGTCTGGAGTTGCATGAGAACCCCTGGAGCCTGCATCAGAACCAGATCACCCAGGTTTTGCCCAGCCTGAATCATGCAATCCTGTTCGAGACCAATGAACACTCCTGGCACGGTTTCCAGACGATCAGGCAGCCGACCGATGGGCCGACGCTGGCGCGTCGGTCGTTTGCTCTGTATCTCTACACCGACACCCGTCCAGAAGACGAAACGGCCATTGAGCACAGCACGGTCTACGTGCCATTGCATTTGCCCAAATCACTGCAATCGGATCACGCAGATCCGCTTGTGCGTCAGGAAGTGACCGGTATTCTGGAAAATGGTCTGGGAATGTTGAAGTTCCTGTACGACCGCGAAAAGCAGTTTGCCGCAAGGATTGATCAGTTGAAGGGCTTGCAGAGATTACCGCTCATCGGGCAGGCGCTACAGGTCGGGCGACAGGAGGGCTTTGATGAGGACGGATGGATGGGGCCAGTGCTGCGCTTCGAGGTCAAGCCCGTCGAAAGAATCAACCGTGTGTCACTGAAACTGACCATCCCGTCGCAGGTTGGCGAGGGTCAGCAGTTGACATTGACGGTTGGTAACAAGTCATTTGAACGACGCTGTGAGCCGAATGAGTCCTTCGAATGGACCATCCAGACAGCGCTCAAGAAAGACAAGATATGTCCCATCAGCCTGAGTGCAGAACGACAATTCATTCCCGCCGAACATGGCCTGGGAGAAGACCGCCGGATGCTGGCGGTGCTGATCCGACAGATCGACCTGACTGCCTGATGGCTGCGCCTGCCTCAGTGGACGTCCGTGCTTTGCCGCTGTTTGTGTTGGCAAGTCTGGCCATCACCCTGCCGATTTACAACGTGCTCAAATCCAACCCGGCCTTTATTGCTGCGCATCAATTTGACCGGCTGGACATGACCCTGCTGGTCTTCGTGCTGGCACTGCTGCTGCCTGGACTGGCGGTCTTGATCTGGCTGCTGGTGCAGCGCCTGTCTGCGCGCGCCGGGCGAGGGGTTTTCAACGCGCAGATCGTCCTCTGGGTTGCGCTGTTGGTGTTGAACGAGATATCGGCCTGGTCGATGCACCCGGTCACTGTCGTCCTTGTGTCGCTGTTTCTGGGTTTGGTTGTCGTGATTCTCTACTGGCGATGGTCCATGCTGTCGGTGTTCCTCAAGTGGTACGCTTGGGTATTACCGGTGATGATGGTGTTGTTCGTGTCGAATGACTCCGTGCATCCATTTTTCAAGCCAACGGACGCGCCCGTTACGGCAGTGCGAATCGACCAGGACGCCGCACCGCCGATTATCATGGTCATCTTCGATGAGCTGCCACTCATCAGCCTGGTCACAGATGAGCCGGTTGAAGGAGGAACGGATGAGGTCGGGTTTGCGATCAATTTAAAGCGCTTTCCGAATCTGGCGGCCCTGGCAGAGACGGCCAACTGGTATCCCTGGCACAGCACCAATGCCGATTCAACCTCGGTCGCCATTCCTGCACTTTTGAGTGGACAACTGCCCGAGGGCAAGGCAACCATTCCCACCTGGCAGGATGTACCCGTCAATCTGTATACCTTGTTGGCCGAGGACTATCGGATGAACGTGTTTGAAAATGGCACACATCTGTGCCCAACGACCCTGTGCGAGTCTCGGTCGGTGTTGTCCACTCGAAAGGGCCGCTGGACTCTGATGCTGGATGATATCTGGATCAGTCTTCAACACCTGTGGGTGCCAGCCAAGTGGCGCTCTGCGCTGATCTCGATTGACAATCGATGGCTGGGTTTCAGAGATCCAACCGGTGTCGCCGAAGTCACCTCCGGCGCGTTCGAAAAGGCCAACTACAACTTTTCCGACCGGGGTGTGGTGTTTCGTCGCTTCATCGAACAAGCCCGCATGCTGTGGCAAGCGGATGATCCGAAGCCGAGTCTGAGTGTGATTCATTCGATGTTGCCACATGCACCCTACAAACGCTTGCCGGACGGTATGTTTTACAGCCTCAAAGAGCCCAACCGCGTCTTTGGAACACTCAGTGACAAGACCCAGATGTCCGTCATTCACCAAATGTACAATGATAATCAGGCGATGCTGCTGGCGCGCCAGCAACACCTGCTGCAGACTGGGTTTGCCGATGCGCTGCTAGGTGAACTGATCGCCGAATTACGCGCAGAGGGGATATTTGACCGCAGTTTGATCGTCGTCACAGCGGATCATGGGGCCGCCTTCAAGCCGGGTCTTTCACGGCGACAAATCCAGGACGGTAACCAGGCAGAGATTGCCAGCACCTTGCTGTTGATCAAACGGCCCGGACAGCAGCGCGGAGAAGTCTCCCAACTGAGCAGCCAGAGCGTGGATATTCTGCCGAGCATTCTGGAGCTGTCGGGCTACCAATCCCCTCGCGAGATGAGTGGTCAATCACTGCTGGGTGACTTCAAGCAACGCGCCGAAGTGAACATCCAGGCCAGTGGCAGCCAACCGACCCACTTTCCCTTCAGCGGCTTCAAGGCAACCGTGCGTCAGACCCTGGCTGAGTATAGCGCTCGGGATGGAAATGACTCCTTCGACGCCCTGTATGGCCTCAACCGCCTGGAGGCGCCTGTCGAGTGGGCCGGACAATCAATTGATGTCATTTCAAGCGAGGAAGGAGTTAGCGAAAGCAGACTTCGGATCGCTCAACTGGATTCCTTGCGCCGCTGGGCACCGGCGAATGAGTTTCGGTTGTCGATGATCTATGGCGAATGGGACGATGCCTCCTCGGCCGAGGCTCCCGAAGGCGTGGTTGTGGCCATCAATGACAGAGTCGCATGCCTATCTCGCTGGTTTGACATTCAGGGCTTCGAAAGCCAATTTCGCTGTGTCTTCGACTATCAACTGATGCAGGCCGGGGACAATGATATCCAGGTCTATCCATTGGTCCGTCAGGCCCAGAGTTGGTCCCGCGGCCCAGCAATGACACTGGAGCATGTCGATGACGTGCACGGTGTCCAGGCACATCCGTTTGTAGTCATGTGGCAACCACGTTTGCAGCCCCAGACCGTGTCGGAAGATCAACGCTCTACCGATTCGGGTTTGGTGGATCATTTTATGGAGGGGTGGTCGACCGGGAAAAGCTCAATCCGCTGGACGGTTCAAGCAACGGCGACACTGATTCATGCTTCTCGGAACCCTCTCCCTGTCGGCAAGTATCAACTGGTGCTTCGTGCCAAGGCACTGACGCATCCGACGATGCTTGCTGAGCAGCGTATTCGCGTCCGGATTGACGATCAGGCCTGGGTAGAGATGATCTGGTCCGAGACAGAATTCACCGAGTATCCGGTCGCATTCACAATCAGCGAACCTCAGGATCAACTGATGATTCAGTTCGAACTGCCTGATGCTGCATCGCCGAAGGAAATGGACATAGGCAACGACGTTCGACCTCTCGGAGTGGCGCTATACAGTTGGCGAATCGATCCTGCGGGTGATGAGGGCGGATGAGCGGAACACGGCTGCGGGGCCTGGATCCTGTGATGGATTCGAATATCCGTGTGTTGATTCTGGGTTCGATGCCAGGCGTTCAATCGTTGAACGCCGTCGAGTACTACGCCCATCCGCGCAATGCCTTGTGGTGGATCCTGTCCGAATGGCTGGAGTTTGATCTTCAGCAACCTTACCTCGAGCGTTGTCAGGGTATTCTGGATGCCGGTCTTGGCTTGTGGGACGTGGTCGGTGAGTGTGTCCGCCCGGGCAGTCTCGACAGCGCCATCAGGCTCGACTCTGTGGTCGTCAATGACATCCTCGGGCTGCTTGTGCGTTACCAGCAGATTGAACGGATTCTGTTCAATGGGGGCAAGGCGGCCAGCCTGTTCAACAAGCACGTCGCCGCATCGTTGAGGGACCTGGGTCGAGACGTGGCGAGCATCGTTTTGCCCTCGACCTCACCCGCCTATGCAGCGATGAGCCAAGAGGAAAAGAAAGCCCGCTGGATCAGGGCATTGAGCTGATCCGAATCAGGCAGAAATTAATCGGCGCTGTTCGGTGTCGATGCACAAACCACCCGGGAAATTGCACACCAGATCATCCTGATAGAGCGCCTTGAGGTGATCGAGAATTTGCTGCAGGCCGCGCGCACGCAGTGGATAGTAGTGTTCCAGTCGGTTGACGGTGCCGTCTTCTTCGCGCCACTGCACGGTATAGGCAATCGTCCCAAGCTCTACGGAGGACTGTTCGGTCAGATCCAACTGGCCAACGGCTGGGCCGTCAATGGGGCGTTCGCAGACGAAGAAACCTTCCAGCTCAGGAAGCACGCTGCTCCAGTCATCGGCCGAGTCCAGACGCTCGATCAGATCGGCGGTCAGCTGCAACAGTCGAAACGGAATATGATGCGCCTTCATCGCGGTGACGACCTGACGTTGAATGCGAATATAGCGCGCATAGCCACTGATCAGTTCATCCGTATCACAGTCGTTGATATTGGCCCAGTCATCGAAACCCAGATAGGTCAGGTTGACGCCATCCGGGGTGCTTTGAAAGCGATTGCCTACCGGTGATTCGATCATGACCGAATCACCGGTCAACAGCTGGGCATCGAGTAGTGACCACAGTTCAGGCAAGCCAATGTGCGTCAGCTGCATGCTGAGCATGGCGCACAGGTCATGCAGAGTCATGTATCTGGCATGCAGTGGATTGATGCCAAACAGCTCGATCAGGGCAATCGCTGTCTCGGGTCGCACCTGACCCTGGTTGATCAGAATTTCCTCGGCTCGACAGGACAGCTCGGCCAGGGCCTCGGGGTCTTCGCCGATCAGCAGGATCGGAATCAGCAGCATGGGACCGGCCGAGGTGTTCGGCTCGGGGTTCAGGGCGGTTTCCGGGAATTGACCACCCGAGGCGCCCAGCGCCATCAAGCCGGGCTGGAAGGGGCGGCTGGTATCGTCGCCGGTCTGAGCCTTGTGATACATCGTCTTGAGCGCGTTGAAGACCGCATAGTCGGGCGTCAGCAACTGGGGTTGCTCGTAGATTGCGCCGGCAACCAAACAACCAAAATCACTGATGTCTCCGAGCAGACTGGTCAGGTCGGCGGCGACCAGGTCGGCCAGTTGGCTGGTCTTCGACTTGTCAATCGGTGCGGGCAAGGTCAGTCCGGAAGCGTGTTGGGCCAGGTCGGCTTCAATGGCCATAGTCAGGCAGACACAATGGGTGGGCAACGGGCTGGAGCTCATGCAGCAATTCCTTGTTGGTCATTCCATCGGGCGGGCTCGCATTGTACCATCGTGGGTTCAAAGTTCAGTGTGTTGCTTGCAACACCTGGGAGTGTGAGGACATGATCATGAATCATGATGCTTCCTATCACTTGGTCAGGGCAGTGCACACTGTGACACGAGCTGTCAGCCCAAAGTGCAAATCGAATTCCTGGCTGACTCGAGGGTACGGTCTACATCTGTTTGTTCTGGCCAGTGCAGCGATCGTGTTTCCCTGCTATGTGCTGCTTCAGACCCAGCCCGGTTTCTCACGGCGCATCAACTCGACCGTCTTGACCTGATTGACCTGATCCTTCTGTTTGTCATCTTGGCCCTCCTGATACCCGCCGTTCCGGTTGCAGTCTGGGCGCAACGACCTTCCGGCTTTGTTTGCGGCTGTTGTGCCTGATGCTGCTGCTGACCAGGTCACAGTCGTTTCTGCCCGGAAACTCAAGGCGAGTGACGACCGAGCAGAGTCTTTCCGAAATAGCCCGGACTCCCTTTGTTTATCAAGCGACCCGGACAACAGCAAGGTCTGAGACGGTTGATCCTCACAGTCAATCGGTTGACCTGCCCGACCGCTATGGCCGACGGGTTTTTCCGAGGTCTATGGAGCCAATGACCCTTATTCGCTGATCGACAGGTCGATCAACGAATTTCCAGGGTTGGATCCGACTGAACCCTCGGAGCGGGCGGAGATTGCCCAACTCGATTGGATGCAGCACTGGCAACCGGCAAAGGGCTTTACGCTGGGCGCCCTCTACGCAGACCTGACCGACCAGCATTTTGTGATCAGTCGCGATGGTGTGATTCTGTGTGATGCGCAGAGCTTCCGAATCGAGGGTTTCCAGAAGCACGTCCGCTGCCTGTTTGACAGTCCATCATTTGACGATTCGGTAGATCATCAGATCGGCTTGTATCGGTATTGGCCCGAACAACCGGCTCTTGAAGCGTTGCCAATTGAACATCGAGAGCGTGTGACGGAGCTGAGATCCGCCCAAGCCGATCATCGCTGGAACACCAACCTTGTGCCCCTCCATCTGGATCAGACGGTAACCTTCGGGGCAACACCTGTCAGGGCTGCTTTCCCCAAGGCTCCTCAGTGGTTCAGGGCCCAATCATGTGGAACGATCAGCCCCGGGCTGTTATTGGCCCTGCAGCTCGATTCGCCCTTGCCGGCAGGGGACTATCAGGTTCTCGTCCGTATCAAGCCATATCTGGCTGATGGCAGGTTGCTCCATCAAAGACTGGATGAGCGTATTGACCATGAGACGTTTGAAACCCACACGATCAATGTCCGCTTGACCGAGCCCAAGCCAAAAGGTTCGCTTGGAGGTCTCCTTCCCGGGCGCTGTTAAACCTTCATCGTTGGGCATCAGTGCAGACGCGCGGCATTTGGCTATTGCCTGGTTGTCGTTGACGGTCATCGAGGCCAGGGCCCAATGATGATCTGAAGTGATGCGGTCATTCCATAGGGTGGTGCCGACCTGTACCATATT
>QIKT01000108.1 GCA_003233095.1 Oceanospirillales bacterium
ATTGGGACAAGTTGGGACGACAGGGGGCACCCTCACCGCTGGTTCTCAGGTTGCCCAAGTTGGCCGAAGCGCGTGCCAATGTCAGCGCTGCCGAAGCGGATCTTGCCAAGGCACAACGTGACCTGGAGCGGACCCGGATTGTGGCACCTTACAAGGGTCTGGTACGAACAAGAGATGCAGACCTGGGTCAATATGTCACACCCGGGACTACGCTGGGCAGTATCTTTGCTGTCGACACTGCCAACGTCAGATTGCCAGTCACCGATGAGCAGTATGCTTTGGGTAATTGGCCCAGACCCAACATTGCTGATGAGGCCTTTCCATGGGTACGCCTGGAAGCGACTGTCAACGGCAAGACACTGACCTGGTCAGCACAGATTATTCGCACCGAGGCCATGCTGGACGATATGACTCGTCTGAACTACGTGGTTGCTGAAATCCAGAACCCATACAACTTGCTTGGCGATAGCCACGCTGCCGAGTTGAAAATGGGGACATTCGTTGAGGCTACTATTGATGGCACAGCAGTGGAGAACGTGTACATCCTGCCGCGTGAGACGCTGATGACCGATGGCCGCGTGATGATCATGGACGAAAACGATCAATTGGCTTTCAAAACGGTTGGCATTCTGCGCAGTCTGGATGACCGTGTGTATATCAATGATGGCCTCTCGCCTGGTGACCGGATTATCACCAGTGCAATCGACCTGCCTGTGACCGGCATGTCCCTGAGAGTGGATCAACAATCAGATGATCTGGACGCTCTACCAGAGGCCGCCGTGTTGATCAGCACCGACTCGTCATCGCAGCAACAGAAGTCGACTGATGGCAGCTTCTGAAGTCAGACAGACCGGCCTGATTGCCTGGTGGGTCCGTAATCCGGTTGCCGCCAATCTGTTGATGGTATGCCTGATCGTGGGTGGCCTGTTCTCCATCTTCACTATCAAGAAGGAAATCTTTCCAGCGATCCAGACCCATTTCATTTCGGTCACAGTGCCTTATCTTGGCGCCGCGCCCGCCGAGGTCGAAGAGGGCGTTCTGGTCAAGGTGGAAGGGGCCATTGAGGACATCATCGGTATTCGCGAGGTGATTTCCACAGCTCGTGAGGGTTCCGGTCAGGTATCGATTGAAGTCGATCCGTCCTATGACCCGGATCTGGTCATGAATGACATCAAGAATCGGGTCGATGGAATCAGCACCTTCCCGGGTTTGACCGAAGCCCCCGTCATCAGCCGATCTCAGTTTGAACAGCAGGTCATGTGGGTGTCGGTGTTTGGCGATGTCGATGAACGAACACTGAAGGAATATACCCAGCGCCTTCGAGACGAGATCGTGCAGCTTAAGAACGTGACTCGTGCGTCGATTGCCGGTGGTCGCAACTATGAGGTGACGATTGAGCTGGACGAGGCCACCCTGGAAAAGTATCGGCTGACATTTGATGAGGTCGCCTCAGCGATACGTTCGTCTTCTCTGGATTTGCCGGGTGGATCGATCAAGACCGACTCCGGAGACATCCTGCTTCGAACCAAGGGTCAGGCCTATGTCGGTCATGAATTCGAGTCCATTGTATTGCGAACCAATCAGGACGGTACCCGTCTGACCGTAGGTGATGTGGCTAAAGTGGTCGATGGTTTCGAGGATCGCGACCGCTACGCGAAACACAACGGTCAGACAGCCATTGCCATGTCGGTGGTGGCGACTGCTGGTCAGAGTGAGCTGGAAATTGCCGCCTCGGTTCGTGACTACATACAGTCGCGTCAGGAGACGTTGCCTGAAGGCATCGGCATCGAGGTCTGGGGTGATACATCCTACTACCTGAAAGGGCGCCTGGAACTGATGAGCAAGAATTTGCTCTTCGGTGCATTGCTGGTCTTTGGCATACTGGCCCTGTTTCTGAGATTGAAGCTGGCTTTCTGGGTGATGGTGGGCTTGCTGGTGGCCTTCCTTGGAACCTTCTTCACCATGCCTCTGTTGGGCGTCAGTGTGAACATGCTGTCGCTATTCGGATTGATTCTGGTGCTCGGTATTGTGGTCGATGATGCGATTGTCATCGGCGAGAGTATCGATTCGACCACACGAGAAAAAGGCCATTCTGTCGAGAATGCCATCGAGGGTGCCAAGCGAGTGGCTATGCCCGCGACCTTCGGCGTGCTGACCACGATTGCGGCGTTCCTGCCCACCGTCATGATCAGCGGTATCAATGGGGCTTTCTTCTCAGCTATCGGCTGGGTAGTGATGCTGTGCATGGCCTTCTCTCTGATCGAATCGAAATGGATATTGCCTGCCCACCTGGCGCACATGAAGCCGTCTTCCAGCCGCGATGGTAATAACCCCTCATTGCCTGGCAGGTTGTCGGCTGCCTTTGAGAGGCTGCAAAATAAGGTCTCAGATGGTCTGGCTGCATTCGTATCTGGCCCCTATGATCGCTGGTTGTCGGCGGCGCTCAAGCACCGCTATGTGACGGCTTCGGTGTTCATCGCCGGAATGTTCATGACCTTTGGCTTGATTGCTTCTGGTTTGGTCAAGACGATCTTATTTCCCGATTTTGCAGCGGACTTCATTCAGTCCGATCTGGAAATGTCGGCAGGTACCTCAACCGATCACACCGCTGTGATGATGGATCGAGTTCGTGCGGAATTGATGAAGATTGACCTGGAGATCAGTCAGGACAATGGTCTGGAGTCAGGCGGCGTGGTTCATACTACATTCGCGTTCATTCGTTCTGACGGACTCAATGGTCAGATTGTCGTGGAACTGGTCAAGGAAGAAATCTCCCTGATTCCAACTACAGACCTGATGCGCCTGTGGCGTGAGCGGGTCGGTGATATCCCTGGTGCCAAAGCTTTCAGCATACGAGGAGCAGGTGGCCCGCCACAGGGTCCGCCTATTTCCTATCAGCTGGTGGGCAATAATTACCAGCAACTGCTGGAGGCCGGGCAAGCTCTGGAAGAAAAAATTCGCAGCTATGCAGGCGTCTACGACATCCGGAATTCTTTCGAAGGTGGTAATCGAGAGCTTCAACTGTCGATCAGGCCTTCTGCCGAAACGCTGGGCCTGACCCAGAATGATCTGGCTCGGCAAGTCCGTCAGGCTTTTTATGGCGAGGAGGTACAGCGCATTCAAAGAGGGACGGATGAGGTCAAGGTCATGCTCCGATATCCTCGCGAAAAAAGAGAGTCGCTCGGTTATCTGGAGCAGATGAGAATTCGAACCCCGGCCGGGGACGCGGTCCCGTTCCAGGCCGTGGCTGATGCATCATTCGGAATGGCGCCTTCTACAATTCAGAGAATTGATCGGCTGCGTGCTATCAGCCTCAGCGCAGAGGTTGACAAAGCGGCCGGGATTGAGCCTGGTTCCATCAATAGCCAAATTGGGCAGTGGCTTCAGACCGAATTATTGCCTCAGTACCCCGGCATTCGTTACAACCTCAGCGGTGGTGGCCGTCAGCAGGTCGAATTGCTCGTCGAATTGGCCAAGGGCTTGTTGCTGGCATTCTTTCTGATCTATGCACTGATGGCGATCCCTCTGAAGTCGTATTCGCAACCCTTCATTATCATGTCGGTCATCCCGTTTGGCATCATCGGTGCCATCGTCGGTCACTGGGTTGTCGGCTTTCCGGTCAGCATGTTGTCAATGTTCGGCATCATTGCCCTGTCTGGCGTGGTGGTCAATGACAGCCTGATCCTGGTTGATTTCATCAATCGTAGAGTTCGGCAGGGTTATCCGATTATTGAGGCGACTCGTGACGCGGCCCGGCAGCGTTTCAGAGCGATTATGCTGACCTCTGCGACCACCTTTTTGGGGTTGGCGCCGATCATCTTTTTCGAGAAGAGTTTCCAGGCACAGATTGTCATCCCCATGGCGATCTCACTGGCGTTCGGGATTCTGTTTGCGACCGTGATCACGTTGTTTCTGATTCCTTGCCTCTACTACATCCTGGAAGACTTCAATGCCTGGTTCAGGCGTGTCTATGGCTCATCAGACTCGACTGGTCAACAGGACGGCGGGGTACACCCGTCAGATCATTCGGCGATTTGACAGTCGGTCCTGTCTGGAATCGCCTGTAGAGACCAGTATTGCGTCATTTGCTGCAACAAGTGGTCAACCGACCGGTCAGTGTTGAGGTCTTGCGGAGACTGATTCAGCACCTGCCAGCACGCCATCAAAGCGGGAATCGGGTCTGCCGCATCAACGGGCTGAGCCATGCTCTGCTTGCTGAGCTTGTGGCCCTGTTCATCGACCACCACAGGAATATGCGCGTAGCTGGGCCTGGGTAAACCAAGGTTCTGTTGTATCAGGCATTGTCGAGGGGTCGATGAGAGCAGGTCAGCGCCTCGCACAATGTCGGTTATTCCTTGAGCGCCATCATCGACAACCACCGCCAGTTGATAGGCGGTCAGGCCATCCGCGCGACGGATGATGAATGCACCGCTGCCCTCGGACGGGTTCTGGCAGTAACGACCCTGAATTCGATCATCGATGCAGATCGAGGCATCCGGGACGCGTAATCTGACCGACCTTGCCTGGCGTCCCTCCGGGAGACCCTTTGCACAGGTTCCCGGATATGGTTTGCCTTGGGGCAAGTCCCGCTTCATGCAGCCACAGTCAAATGCGAGCCCCTTCTCGCGCAGCGTCGACAGGGCGTCTGCATACGCCACCTGCCTCTGACTTTGATAGATCACCGGTTCATCTGACTGCATCCCGAAGCGCTTCAGGTCGGTAATGATCTGCTCAGCGGCACCCGGGGCTTCTCTGGGGGGGTCCAGGTCCTCCATTCTCACTAGCCACGCGCCATCCCGCGATCGTGCTTCCAGGTAGCTTGCCAGGGCAGCCAGCAAGGAACCGAGATGCAGCAGTCCGGTCGGTGAGGGCGCAAACCGACCACGGTAAGCGGATGCTTCGGTATCAGTGGCCATCATCAGGAGACCTCGGGGCGCGGATCAGTTTGTCTTCAAGGAGATGCTTCATCGTGCACAATACTCATCTGACTGGCGATCCTGTTCAAGGTCTTCGGTCTGGATGACATGATGGTTCAGAGAGGCTCTGAGATCAATCTGACAGGATTGCTGATTTTCTCGGTTCATGAAGGGTCAAATTGTGGAAAAAAACGGGGCCAGGAGGGTAGGCCTGACCCCGTGGGGTGGTCCGCTGTGGGTCAGACAGACCGGCAGGACAGATGAGTAGTGGCACAGAGTGGGTGGCTGTCTCTCACCTGCAGGCAATGGGGTTCTTGCTCAAGAGGCGTTGGCAAACAAAGCCATTTGTGGCACGACCGCTGAATCGAAGCCTGCGACGTGACTGCACTGTGTGTGTGATCGGTTGAGCAATTTGCTGGACCGAGGCGACACGAACTCGAAGCAGCTGCCATCGGTGAACTGCATCATGATAACGACACTGCGGCCATATTCGTCCTGCCGAGTGATGAGTCGTCGGATTGTCTTGTCTACGCAGGACTGGTTGCCCTGGATTGCCTGGTTCATCGGTTTGTCCTCTGATTCAATGCCATGACGCATCAAAACATGAGCCGTTCTCAAAAGATGAGAAGCCCCGGCGGCTGAATGCGAGAGGGTCGCAAATGAGAATGTACAGAGGTGTACAGCGCTGTCTTGAGGAAATTTCAATGAAATTCATACGAATGTTTAACTATATCTGCCTAAACGCTTGCAATAGAGTACTTACTCTAAATATGATGCGGGACTGGAAGCTACTATTTAAAAAGGTACCAATGCACATGAAACTTCAACAGTGTCTGATTCTGGCGGTGACCGCAGCACTTGTATCCGCCTGTGGTAGCGGTGGCAAGTCCAACGCTGCACAGGATGCCCCTCCTGCAACCAACGACAATGGCAACCCGGTCACCGCGGTGATCACGGCAGTTTTCAATCCTGCTGGTGGTGTTGTGCCATTGCCTAACAACCTGCTGTTCTCCGGGACTACCGATCTGACACTGAACATTCCGATCGCCGATCCGACCGCTGCTTCAGCCGGTCCACTATTGGCGATTAACGCTCTGGACGGTTGGAGCACTACCGCTCCATGGTCACTGGGGACCACCAGCACTGTGGCACCGGCAACCGTAGTGCCCGGCTCAAGTGTTCGGATGTTTGAAGTCAGCCTGCTCTCACCGGGCGGTCCGGTCACCGGCGTGGTTCGTGAGTTGACCGCCGGCGTTGAATATGTCGCCACGGTGAGCACGACCAACCCGGTGCTAAACAACATTGTCATTGTGCCTTTGCAGCCACTGGACCAGATCACCAGCTACATGGCGGTTGTGACCAACAGCATCACTGATACTTCGGGTAACAACATGACCCCGGACGCCACCTATTTCATTGCCAAGCGAACCGCTTCGTTAGTGGACGCCAGCGGCAATTCCACTGATCCATTGCTGGACAACGCCACAGCGCAGGCGCTTGAGCCACTGCGTCAGCTGACCAACGCTCAGGAAGCAGCGGCAGCCAGTCAGGGCATCAACACTGCTGACATCGTGGTTAGCTGGACGGCCACGACGCAGTCCATCACGCCAGTGCTGATGACGGCGCGAGGCCAGGTCAGCGCGCAGGGCACTCAGGTGGCACAGACTCCCTTTACAACCGCAGACATTGGTGCAGCAGGGATTGCCGATATCTACATCGGTGTGATCAATCTGCCTTACTATCTGGATCCGCCGACTGCCGAGAATCCACTGGGCCCGCTGAACGGCAATTTTGATGCGCCCGCTGGTGGCTATGTGCCGCCCTTCGATGCTTTCGGACTGGACCCGACGTCAACTAACGTGACGCTTTACAATCCACTCCTGGTTCAGAAAACGCTTCTGACTTCTCCGCTGATCATGACTATCCCCAATGCGGGTAGCGGCCAGGTGATGCCGCCAGGCGGTTGGCCAGTGGTGATCTACCAGCACGGTATTACACGTAACCGCACCGACTCACTGGCCATCGCTGACAGCATGGCACAGGCGGGCTTCGCGGTCGTGGCGATCGATCAGCCTCTGCACGGCATTGCCTCTGAGGTGAATCCTTCAACGGGTGAGATCATCGGCCCCGAGAATTCACCGTTCTACATCGAGAACACGCCGTTTGCTGTGGCTGCAGATGAGCGGACCTTCGATCTGGACTTGTCCGATAACCTGACCGGCGCCCCGGGTCCTGACGGCTTCATTGACTCATCTGGAACCCACACGGTCAATCTGGCCAGCCTGCTGACTTCACGTGACAACCAACGTCAGGCCGCTATTGATCTGGCGACACTGACAGCAAGTATTGGTGGCATTGATATTGATGGGGACGGCAACCCTGATCTTGACGCAGGCAACATTCAGTTTGTCGGGCATTCACTCGGCGCAATGGTCGGCACGGTTTTCCTCGGCATGGACGGCACATCGCAGGACCCTCGTATCGGCAGCGCGACGTTGTCTGTTCCTGGCGGCGGCATTGTCGGCTTGCTGCTCGGATCGCCGGCATTCGGGCCAAGGATCATAGGCGGACTGGCCGCTGCAGGTATTCAGCCCGGAACGTCTGAATTCAACTCGTTCGTCTTTGCGGCCATTACTGTGATTGACTCAGGCGACCCGATAAACTGGGGTGCACTTGCTGCGGCGACCAAGCCGATTCTGTTGCAGGAAGTGGTCGGCAGCTCAACGTCACTGCCTGACCAGGTCATTCCGAACTTTGTACCGGGTTTCCCACTCTCCGGCACCGAGCCGCTGATCTCAGTCATGAATCTGGCGCCGATCACCTCGACGACGCAAAGCGCTAGCGGCATTCGCGGTGTGACCCGATTCCTGGTCGGCGGTCACGGCTCACTGCTCAGCCCGGCTGCATCGTTCGAAGCCACCGTAGAAATGCAGGGTGAAGCGGTCAGCATGGCGGCTAGCGTAGGCACAGCGGTTCAAATCACTATCCCGACCGTCCTGCAAGGCAACTAGGAGCAGATTGATGACACACGATACTCTGATGACACATTCTGTGATCCGCGACGAACTCAACAAGGAGCTCCACATGAAGTCCAACGGAAATTCCCTTCGCAGGCGTTCCGGATTCAAGGCGATCGGCCTCGGCCTCGCCGCAGCCGTGGCCATGAGCCTGGGGACGACCGCCAGCGCTATCGAATTTGGTGACGGCGAGTTTACCGGCAGCTGGGATACCACGCTGTCCTATGGGGCCTCCTGGCGAGTTGAAGATCGCTGCGACAGCTGCGTGGGCAAGGCGAATATCAACCCAGCCGTCAGCTTCTTGCCGCTGCCCGATCAAATTGCTGCGCCAGGCCGTTTTTCGGTCAATTCCGATGATGGCAACCTGAACTATGACGATGGAGACCTGGTCTCCAACGCCGTCAAGGTCACCTCTGAGCTTGGTTTCAGCTACAAGAACTTTGGTGGTTTCGTCCGAGTCAGCGGTTTCTACGATTTTGAAAATGCCGATGCCGATTTCCTCAGCGACACGGCGCGGGATCTGGTCGGGCGGGACTTCAATCTCCTCGACGCCTTTTTATACTATGACTTCGACGTTGGTGAGAATCCGGCGACGGTTCGAGTCGGTCGACAGGTGGTCAGTTGGGGTGAGAACGTCTTCATTCAGGGTGGCATCAACGTTGTCAACCCGGTCGATGTGTCCAAGCTGCGAGTGGCCGGTGCGGAACTGAAAGAAGCCTTCCTGCCCATTGAGCAGATCTACGCCTCGTTCACCTTGACCGATAATCTGTCTCTTGAAGCACTCTACATGCTGGAATTCGAACAGATTGACCCTGACCCTGCGGGCGCCTACTTCTCGACCAATGACTTCGGTACGCCTGGTGCCGAGTTCGTGTTGCTCGGATTTGGCCTGTTTGATGAAGGCACTCCTGCATTGACCATCAATCGAGGAGAGGATCGCTATCCGGACGAAACAGGTCAGTACGGTCTGGCACTGCGCTACTACGCGGCTGAGTTGAACGACACTGAATTCGGTCTGTACTATCTGAACTACCACAGCAGGCTGCCTTTGGTGGCCGCTCGCTCCGTGTTGAACGGCAGTCCGGCATCCGGTCAGTACTTTATCGAGTATCCTGGTGATATCGACCTCTACGGCTTGAGCTGGAACACCACAGTGGGCACGATCGCCTTTGCTGGTGAAGTGACCTACCGACCGAACCTGCCGCTTCAGTTTGACGATGTGGAGCTGCTGTTTGCAGCACTGTCACCGTTGAATGTTGGTATTCCTGCACCGGTCAATCATTTCACCTCTCAATTGGGAAGTTTTGGCTTTGGAGAGGAAATTCGCGGTTGGGAGCGTCATGAAGTCTCGCAGCTGCAATTCTCGCTGACCAAACTGGGTGGTCCGGACAACTGGTTCAGGGCGGATCAGTGGGTGATGCTGGCTGAATTTGGCGCCACCAAGATCTGGGATCTTCCGAGTAAGGATCTCTTGCGCTATCAAGGGCCAGGAACCGACACCGGTGGTGGACCCAGCGCCCTGACCGGCGGCAGCTTCCGTAACCCGGTCACCGAGGGCGACGGGTTCGCTGACGAGTTCTCCTGGGGTTATCGTGTGATCGCTCGACTGGATTACAACAATGCTTTCAATACTCCGATCAACCTGTTCCCACGAATTGCTTTCAACCACGACGTCAGCGGGACCACACCAGGACCTGGCGGCAATTTTGTCGAAGATCGCAAGCAGTTGACGTTTGGTCTGAATGGAAGCTACCTCTCGAAATGGGGTGCCGGAGTCAGTTACACGCGCTTCTTCGGTGCTGGCCGTTTCAACCTGCTTCGTGATCGCGACTTTGTATCATTCAATGTTAGCTACGCATTCTGATCATCTGGAGACTTCTGTATGAAATTGTTCAAGACACGACTCATTGCATCAGCCACAGCCTGCCTGACACTGTCCGCTGGCCTGGCGATGGCAGGTGCCAAGCCAGACCAGATCAATCGTCTGAGTGAAGATCTGACCCCGGTCGGCGCTGAACGTGCTGGAAACGAAGCGGGTACGATTCCGGCCTGGACCGGAGGAATCACTTCACCACCAGCAAATTACACGCCGCGTGCGCATCATCCTGATCCATTTCCTGATGACCAGATCCTGTTCACCATTGATGCATCGAACTCTCAGGAATACAGCGAGAACCTGTCGGTCGGCCAGATGGCCATGTTCGAGCGGTACCCTGATACCTACAAGATGAATGTGTATCAGTCACGACGCACGGCGTCATTCCCGGAGCGGACCTATGAATACACCATCAAGAATGGTGCGACCGGTGAGCTTGCGGAGAATGGAGAAGGGGTTGAGAACGTGGCTGAAGGCTTCCCGTTCCCGTTTCCCGAGAATGGTCATGAGTTGATTTGGAATCACAAGCTCAAGTACAAAGGTGTAGGCAGCTTCCGCTATAACAACCAGGTTGCACCGACCGCTTCTGGTCAGTACACCGTGGTCAAGCTGAAAGAAGACTTGTTGGGTCTGTATTATGCCGAAGGCAACACGCTGGAGGACATCAGCAACATTCTGTTGTATTTCTATCAGGTGGTCGAAGCCCCTGCGCGGTTGGCTGGTAACGTTCTGCTGGTTCACGAAACCCTGAACCAGGCAAATCAGTTGAGACAGGCCTGGATCTATAACCCAGGACAGCGTCGCGTTCGCCGGGCTCCGAATGTCGCCTATGACAATCCGGGTACCGCATCCGATGGCCTGCGTACCAATGACATGTCTGACATGTTCAATGGCGCCCTGGATCGGTTTGATTGGGAACTGGTTGGCAAGAAGGAAATGTATATCCCCTACAACTCCTACAAGGCACACAGTGACTCGCTGGACTACGATGATCTGGTTCGTCCCGGCCATCTGAACACCGATGTCATGCGCTATGAGTTGCATAGGGTTTGGGTGGTAGACGCCACGCTCAAGGATGGCAACCGTCATCTCAACAACCGCCGTACCTACTATCTTGACGAGGACAGCTATCAAATTTCTCTGATTGACCATTATGACCGTCGTGATGAGTTGTGGCGTTTTTCTGAAGCACACAGCATCAACTATTACGAAGTGCCTACATTCTGGAGCACAATCGAGAGTCATCATGAATTGTCATCGGGTCGCTATGTGGCCGTTGGTCTGGACAATCAGGATGAAGTGAACACCTTCAACACGCCAAGCAAACCGTCTGACTTTACGCCTCAGGCCTTGCGGAAACGTGGACGTCGATAGTCATTGACTAACACCATCAAAACGGGCTGCTGCGGGGCATGACTTCGCAGCGGCCTTTTTTTTAGCGTTTACGGAGACCCACATGCGCCGATCAATAACCGCCGTAGTATTGCTGATGACGGCAACCGCGCTCACAGCACAAGTCACTGATGATCCAATGGACAGCCTGAACAGCAGTGAAATGATGTCAGAGATCATGCCGCTGGCAGATCAGAGCCTGTTGCTGGACGTCGCGTCATACAACGGTGGACTGGTTGCCGTGGGGCATCGTGGTCATATCGTCACGTCCGCTGACATGAACAGCTGGACTCAGCAAGCGGTTCCAACTCGTTCGACGCTGACCAGCGTCTATGCCATCGATGATCACATCTGGGCAGCCGGACATGATGCGGTGATCGTGCATAGCGCTGATGGCGGTGCAAGCTGGGAGAATCAATATACAGACCCGTCCCTGAACCAGCCACTGCTGGATATCTTCTTCAGCGACCAGCAAAACGGGTTTGCTATTGGCGCCTATGGCTATGTATTGACGACCAGCGATGGGGGCATGAACTGGGAAGATGCGCCGCTGGAGATTGTCGAAGACAGTGCTGCCGAAGTAGATGAGTTGGGGGAGGATGAAGTCTCTGATGATGACAACCTTGTCGATGGCGATGAGGACGACGAATCGGCCAACTATGACTTCGGAGATTATGAAGATGAATACAACGACTTCCATCTCAACGCCATGGCTCAAATGTCCGATGGCACCTTGTACATTGCTGGAGAAACCGGCAACGGTCTGATCTCGACCGATCAGGGACAAACCTGGGAAAAGATTTCTCTGCCCTATGGGGGGTCGATGTTCGGCGTTTTGGTCATTGGTGATAATTCGCTGATCACCTTCGGGCTGCGCGGCAATGTATTTCGATCCGATGATGCAGGCCGGACCTGGGAAAAGCTGGATACTGGAGTCAATGACACCATGATTGGTGGCATTAGCAACCCGGATGGCAGCATTATTCTGGTCGGAAACAATGGCCGCGTATTGATCAGTGATCAGGCGATCACTCAATTCCGCTCAGTGGTGATCGATGCAGCGGGTGATATCTCGGGTGTGATTCGAAAAGCGGTCAATCAGTATTTGCTGATCGGTGAGAACGGAGTGATTCATCATGGATAACGCTACGATCACCACACACCATCTCGTTAATAGCACCGGGAGTCAGGCATGAGCGCGGCACAGAAAAAGGGTTTTGGTGGCTTCCTCGAAGGCCTGATTTTCGGCGCAAGAATCCCGCTACTGCTGATCTTTGTCGTGGTCACGGTCATCATGGGCTGGTACATGACCCAGCTACAGCCGAATGCCGGGTTCAAGAAGCAGTTGCCCTTGGGTCATGAATACATGCAGACCTTCATTGACTATGAAGCAGCCTATGGCGGTGCCAATCGCGTGCTGGTGGCGCTTGTCGCGAAGGACGGCGACATGTTCGATGAGGAATATTTCAACGCGCTGTCGAAAATGACCGATGAGGTGTTTTTTGTCGATGGGGTGAACCGAGCCAGTGTGACGTCCATTTTCACGCCGAATGTTCGCTTCACCGAAGTGGTCGAGGATGGCTTCGCTGGAGGCAATGTCATTCCTTCGGACTTCCAGGCGAGTCCCGAGTCATTCGCCAAGGTCAAGTCGAACATTGTGAAGTCAGGCATCATCGGACGGTTGGTCACCGAGGAGTTTGATGGCGCGATGGTCTGGGCAGATCTGATGGAGAATGATCCTCAGACTGGCGAGCAACTCGATTACAAAGCGGTTGCCGACTCGCTGGAGAAAATCCGCGAGACCTATCAGAACGACAATCTGGAAGTCCACATCATCGGTTTTGCGAAGATTGTCGGGGATATCACAGATGGTGTGGTCTCTGTGGTCTGGTTCTTCGGCATTGCACTGATCATCACGGCTATCCTTCTGTTCATGTACTCAGGCTCTCTGAAACTGACCATGTTGCCTTTGTCATGTTCGATCGTCGCGGTGATCTGGCAGCTCGGGAGCTTGAAGCTGTTGGGCTTTGGCATCGATCCGATGAATATTCTGACGCCGTTTCTGATATTTGCCATTGGTGTCAGTCATGGCGTGCAGATGATCAACTCCTGGCAGAACGAGGTGCTTCATGGCTCCTTGGAAGCCGTGCCGGGAGACGTGACAAAAGGCGTTGATTCGATGGAGGCAGCTCGCCGGACATTCCGTGCGTTGTTGATCCCCGGTGCAATCGCGTTGCTGTCGGACACCATCGGCTTCATGACCATTTTCTTCATTGATATTCAGATTATTCGCGAACTGGCTACGACGGCCAGCATCGGTGTGGCGTTGATCATCCTCACCAACCTGGTCCTTCTGCCTATCCTGCTGTCCATGATCAAGATTCGCAACGTGGAAGCATGGCGAGCGAGTCATACTCGGCGAGAGAGCAATAGCGATGGACTGTGGCGGGCTCTGAGCAACATGACCAATCGGCCGGTTGCGGCGGTGGCTATTCTGCTGGCAGCAGGGCTGTTTGTGTTTGGTCATTTCAAGGGTCAGGAAATGCAAATCGGTGACTCTCAGCAAGGGGTTCCAGAGTTGCGTCCCGATTCCAGATACAACACTGATGCGGCGATTATCAGCAGAAAATTTGCGCTCGGGGTTGATTCGATCAACATCATCGCAGAGACATCAGCGCAAGCCTGTACCGAAGACTATGAGGCCATGGCCAATATTGATCGTCTCGGTTGGCACATCGCCAACATCGAGGGCGTTCAGAAAGTGATCTCTCTGTCCGATGTGGCCAAGAAAATCAACACTGGCTGGAATGAAGGCAATCTTCGTTGGCGTGTTCTGCCCCGCGACAATTTCGTCATGCGACAGAACCTGCAGGTGATCGAGACCAGTTCGGGCTTGCTCAACACCAATTGCGACGCCATGCCGATCATGGTGTTTGCCGAAGATCACAAGGCCACTACGATCAACCGGATTGTCAATGCGGTCGAGGACTATCGCCGTCAGTATGGCGAAGGCACCGAAGTGCTCATTCAGCCGGGCTGGAAGAATGTCCTCAAGGGCGAAATGCCTGGCTGGGAAAACCTGCTGAATACGCAAACGGTCTTCACCCCAAAGGACAAATCCGAACTGCAGCTGGGTGAAGTTAATTTCCGTCTCGGAACTGGAAACATGGGTGTGATGGGTGCCGTCAATGATGTGGTCGCCTCAGCCCAGTTGCCGATGATGGTGCTGGTCTATCTGGCGATCATCATCCTGTGCGTCCTCACCTTCCGATCCATTCGTGGCACCATTTGCATCGTCTTGCCGTTGGCGCTGGTCTCTGTGCTGGCCTATGCCTTGATGGCCTGGCTGGGCATTGGCCTGAAGGTCAATACACTGCCGGTTGTTGCTCTGGGTGTTGGCATCGGAGTGGACTACGGGATTTACATCTACTCTCGATTGTCCCTGTTGATGAAGCAGGGCATGCCGCTCAAAGAAGCGTATTTCCATACCATGAAGCAGACCGGCAAACCGGTGATCTTCACGGCCTTCACTCTGGCTATTGGTGTGGGCACGTGGATATTCTCTGCGCTTCAGTTCCAGGCAGACATGGGCAAACTGTTGGCCTTCATGTTCTTCCTGAACATGATTGGCGCGGTTGTGCTGATGCCTGCGCTGGCTCGCTGGCTCCTGCGCCCAGGCGAAAAGGACTAGTCTTCCAGCTCCCCGATCCGCAGACTGCGGATCGGGGATATGTCAGGCTGATTGCTTTGCTGTTTCAGCGTCAGAAACCCAGGCACACGTTGCCCTTCGCCGGCTGATCGGCGATAATTTGCACTTTCCCGTCGATTCAAAAACTATGCCCAATCACAAGCAGTGTGCTGATGCCATACGAGCCCTCAGCATGGACGCCGTTCAGGCAGCCAATAGTGGTCATCCAGGCATGCCTATGGGCATGGCTGACATTGCCGAAGTACTCTGGAATGACTTTGTGCGTCATGACCCTGCAGATCCTTATTGGCCGGATCGCGATCGTGTCGTCATTTCAAATGGGCACGGTTCGATGCTGCTTTATTCAGTGCTGCACCTCAGCGGCTATGAGCTGCCCGTGGAGCAGCTCAGCCAGTTCCGGCAGCTGCATTCGATGACACCCGGGCATCCTGAGTGGGGTGAAACACCGGGGATTGAAACCACCACCGGACCTCTGGGTCAGGGTCTTGCCAATGGGGTTGGCATGGCAATGGCCGAGCGAATCATGGCCCATCGTTTCAATCGGTCAGGTCAGCAGATTGTTGATCATTTTACCTACGTGTTGCTCGGTGATGGCTGTTTGATGGAAGGCATCTCTCACGAAGTTTGCTCACTGGCAGGGACACACGGTCTGGGCAAACTCATTTGTCTGTATGACGATAACAATATCTCCATTGATGGTGAGGTGGGCGGCTGGTTTACAGATGACACTGCGGCGCGCTTCCAATCGTACGGTTGGCAAGTGCTGAACCATGTTGATGGCCATGACGCTACCTCGATCAAGCAGGCGATCAGCGATGCGCAGGCGCAGCTTGATAAACCGACCTTGATCTGCTGCAAGACACATATCGGATTTGGCTCACCGAACAAGCAAGGCACCTCATCCGCTCATGGCTCTCCCCTGGGCCCGGATGAAGTGGCCGAAGTTCGCAAGACGCTGGGCTGGTCACATGAACCCTTTGTGATTCCGCAGGATATCTATGACGCCTGGGATGCCAGAGAATCAGGCGCCAGGGTCCATCAGCAGTGGACTGAGCGCTTTGCAGCCCTGGAAGCCGCTGAACCTGAATTGGCGGCAGAGTTCGAGCGTAGAGTGGGCGGTCAACTTCCAGAGAACTGGTCAGAGCAGAGTCAGGCCATTATCCAATCATTGCAGGCCTCAGGGGCTAATGTGGCCACACGCAAAGCCTCACAGATGTCATTGGAGGCCTTTGGGCCGTTGTTGCCTGAACTGGTGGGTGGCTCGGCTGATCTGGCAGGATCCAACAACACAATCTGGTCCGGCTCGACCGATATTCTCGATCAGACCGCTGATGGCAATTACATCTATTTTGGTGTGCGCGAATTCGGCATGACGGCGATCTGCAATGGCATGGCCTTGCATGGTGGTCTGATTCCTTACAATGCGACCTTCCTGGTATTTTCCGATTATGCGCGAAACGCGGTGCGCATGTCGGCGCTGTTACCGATTCGCAATATTCATGTATATACCCATGATTCGATCGGCCTGGGTGAAGATGGTCCAACCCATCAGCCAGTAGAGCACATCTCCAGTCTCAGGCTGATCCCTCAGCTGGATGTCTGGCGCCCCTGTGATACGGTTGAATCTGCGGTCAGCTGGCAACAGGCTGTTGAGGCCGATGGCCCCAGTGCGCTGATCTTTACCCGCCAGACCATTCCTCATCAGTCACGCGATGCCGACCAACTGGCTAACGTCGCACGTGGCGGATATATCCTCCACACAGAATCGGGCGAGCAGCCCGATGTGATCCTGATCGGGACAGGGTCCGAGGTCTCGCTGGCTATGCAAGCGGCAGCGACGCTGGAGTCAGATGGCCTATCGGTGCGGGTGGTATCAATGCCATGTACGCGTCGATTCGATCAGCAGGATGATGCCTACCGCGAGAGTGTTTTACCTGCGTCAGTCCGCGTTCGGGTTGCGGTGGAGGCCGCACAGGTGGACTACTGGACCAAGTACGTGGGTCTGGACGGCGCCGTCATTGGCATGACCGGCTTTGGCGCCTCTGCACCGGCACCTGAACTGTATGAGTACTTCGGAATTACGGCAGATGCGGTCGTCGCGGCGGCCAATCGTTTGCTGAAACAGAACACATAGAAACTCTGTGCGCAGCATTGCTGTGCCCTACCTGGGAGCCTGTCGGATTTTCCGCAGTAAATCATGTCAAGTCCGACAGGCTCCTGGACACAATCACTGATGAATTGAGGAACCTGCTATGGCGATCAAGATTGCAATCAATGGCTATGGACGTATTGGACGCAATGTCCTGCGTGCGATTCACGAATCCGGGCGGCGAGAGGAATTTGATGTCGTTGCCATCAACGACCTGGGTGACCCCAAGACCAACGCGCATCTGACCCAGTACGATACGGCTCATGGGCGATTCCCAGGTCAGGTCAGCATTGAGGGTGATGAGCTGGTGATCAATGGTGATCGGCTGAAAGTCTTCGCTGAGCGCGATCCGTCCAAATTACCATGGGCTGAACTGGGTGTTGATGTGGTTCTTGAATGTACTGGCTTGTTCCTAACCCGTGAAAAGGCCGGCATGCATCTGGCCGCTGGAGCGAAGAAAGTCATCCTGTCAGCGCCCGCAGGCGATCCGGTGGATGCCACCATTGTCTATGGCGTCAACCATGGCATTCTGAAATCCAGCGATCAGATCGTCTCCAATGCCTCATGTACCACCAATTGTCTGGCGCCCCTGGTCAAACCCATTCACGATGCCATCGGTCTTGAGAGTGGACTGATGACGACTATTCATGCCTATACCAACGATCAGGTGCTGACCGATGTCTATCACAGCGACCTGCGTCGGGCGCGCTCTGCCACCATGTCTCAAATTCCAACCAAGACCGGAGCAGCCGCCGCGGTTGGGCTGGTGATGCCTGAACTCAATGGCAGGCTTGATGGCTATGCAATGCGGGTTCCTACGATCAATGTCTCAGTCGTCGATCTGACCTTTGTGGCCGGTCGCGATACCAGCGTCGAGGAAATCAATCAGGTCGTCAAGAATGCCGCTGAAGGGGAATTGAAAGGCATTCTGGGTTACAACGACGAGCCACTGGTCTCGATCGATTTCAATCACAACCCGTTGTCATCCACCTATGACGCTGCACTGACCAAAGTGATTGGCGGCAAGCTCTGCAAGGTCCTGTCCTGGTATGACAACGAGTGGGGTTTCTCCAACCGCATGCTTGATACCACCAAGGCATTGATGAACGCCTGATCGCGAGAGACTTCAGTATGTATCGCATGACCGATCTGAACCTGTCTGGTAAACGCGTCCTGATTCGCCAGGATCTTAACGTGCCTCTTGAGGATGGAGAGGTCAGCAGTGATCTGAGAATACAAGCCTCACTACCGACGATCCGTACTGCCTTGCAGGCCGGCGCGGCGGTCATCCTGATGTCTCACCTGGGTCGCGCAGTTGAAGGACAACGCGATCCTGCGTTGTCCCTCGCTCCGGTGGCTCGCAGTCTCGCCGCTCATCTTGGGTTAGCCGTTCGCCTGGCAGATGACTGGTTGGCTGGCATCGAGATTGCGCCAGGCGAGGTGGTGCTGTGCGAAAATGTTCGCTTCGAAGTCGGTGAAAAAGCCAATGATCCGGTCCTCGCCGAGAAAATGGCCTCACTCTGTGATCTGTATGTGATGGACGCCTTCGGCACCGCGCATCGTGCTCAGGCATCAACTCACGGGGTCGCGCTCAAAGCAGCTCAAGCTTGCGCAGGGCCGCTGCTCTGTGCCGAGATCGACGCCCTGGGCAAGGCGCTGGATAATCCGGCCAGGCCGATGCTGGCCATTGTCGGCGGCTCGAAAGTCTCGACCAAGCTGACGGTTCTCGAAGCGTTGTCCTCAAGAGTAGACCAGTTGGTTGTCGGCGGCGGTATCGCCAACACCTTTATTGCAGCGGCAGGGCATGCCGTGGGCGCCTCGCTGTACGAGGTCGATCTGGTTGACGAGGCGGTACGGTTGATTGCCTCGGCGCATCAGGCAGGTGCTGATATTCCGATCCCGACTGATGTGGTCGTGGCCAAGACATTCTGCAAGGACGCCGCAGCGCGAACCATCCCGGTTGATCAGGTTGCAGAGGACGACATGATTCTCGACATCGGGCCTGATACCGCTGCGCGACTGGCCAAGCGGATCATGCTGGCCGGCACGGTCCTCTGGAATGGCCCGGTCGGTGTTTTCGAATTCGAGTCCTTTCGCAACGGTACCCAAGTGATCGGGCAAGCCATTGCAGACAGCAAGGCCTTCTCGATTGCTGGGGGCGGAGATACTCTCGCAGCGGTGGATCTGTTCGGGCTGACCGATCGAATTTCCTACATCTCGACCGGTGGCGGTGCGTTCCTCGAAGTGCTTGAGGGCAAGACGCTGCCCGCGATCGAAGTCCTGGAGCAAGCCGCTTGTCAACAGGACGCGTAAGCGACTGTGGATGTAATATTTCACGACCTGGACGGTCTGTTCACGTATCACTGACTAATGTATCGACCGATGAATCCACCGCGTCAAACTGACACACCCACACTCAGTTCACAGGCCCTCCTGCCTATTCAACAGGCTCTTGCCGCCAGACAACCTCAACGGGCGCAAAGGCTGATGGCTCGCTTGGATTCAGACGCTCTTGATCATGTCGATGGCCACCTGTGTCAGGCCGCTCTGTGCAGCCAGATTGGCCAGCATGCCGAGGCATTGAGCTGGTTGATGAGGGCCCTGGAGCGTACGGCCTCGTTTGCTCAGTGCCTGATCATTCAACAGACCATCATTCAGTTGGGGAGAGCGGCTGATGTGGCCGGGATTATCCGGCTGTCAGATCGTCATGACAGCATTCATAGCGAGCGTTTGAAACAGAGACTGTTGCATGCCCATCTGCTTTGGCAATCGGGTCATTATGCTCAGGCCTTGATCCACTATGAGGCCTACAGTCGCCTGATGCAGTCCGATTCCAGCGTCAGTACTGGCCAGGTTGCCGAAGCCCTGTTGGTTTTGTCTCGAGCTCAATTGAGGATGGGAGTGTTTGCTGTCGCTGAGCAGAATCTGGATGCTCTGATTGACCAGCAGACAGGCCACCCCTGGCATTGCAGCGCTCTGGAATTGAAGAACCTCTGCGGTCTCGGTGGTGATTCGAATGTCTCGGTCCCTGATCAAAAGACGATTGTCTGTCAGTCCGACTGCCCGGTTGCAGCGCGAGATCGGGCAAGGCGGCACATAGTGTCACAGCAAGCGTTCGACACAAGGGCGCTGTCCGCCAGGGATCAGATCTCATTCGAGGGCGCTCAAAGGCTTTTGGAGCGATATCCGCAAGCGTCATCAATCCAATGGCATGGCCTGGACGCACAGATGCTGCACACTTTGGTCAATGTGTTGCCTGATAAGGGGATCATCGTCGAGTGTGGGGTCTATTTTGGACGCTCGATTCGCCTGATGTCCGAATGGACGGATCGGCCCATTGCAGGCTTTGACAGCTTTGAAGGATTGCCCGAATCGTGGGGTGACCGTGAACCCGCAGGTGCCTATTCCACCGGTGGCCAGCAGCCTGAGTTCACTGATCAGGTCAGCCTGTATCCGGGCTGGTTCTGCGATTCTCTGCCAGAGTTTGTCCAGACAACTCAGCCCGAGATTGCGTTGCTGCATCTGGACTGTGATCTGTACACTTCAAGCATGGATTGTGTGACCCACTTGCAGCACAGTCTGGTCGATGGAGCCATTGTGCTGTTTGACGATTTGTTGGGTTATCCGGGCTACAAGGATCACGAATGGCGAGCTCTGGAGGAGTGGCAGGATCAGCTTCAGAATGACCAGCGCGGTTGCTTGCAGCCGATCTCAGCGGTCATCATGGATCGGGCCGTGGCGTTTCGATGGCATCAATGAGCCGCCGCACGCTGTTGCTTGGTCTGGACGGCACATCGACCGATCCGGCGCAGACTGTCAGGCCAAGCCACCTTCTCGCCAGGCCTTGGGAGACTGGGTGGGTCCACCGCTTCGAGAGAGTTTTCCCAACGGGCTGGGCGAGGGCATGGCGGATCAGGCGGTGGCTGTGTATCGGCAGCGGTTTTCCCAGGTGGGACTGTTCGAGAACGAGATGATTGCAGGCATGCAGGCCTTCGTGCAACGGGCTGTTCGCCTGTGCTTGCCAGTCGGATCATCAATCATTTTGAACTCGATGGACTGATCAGTACGGTCTACGGCAGTGAACTGGATGGACGCTACAGCGATAAGAGCTACCTGATTGCGAGGATACTCGATGAGACCCGACTCAAACCCACCGATTGCCTGATGAATGGAGACCGTAAGCACGATATAATCGGCGTACTTACAAATCGGGTCAGTGCCATTGGCGTATTGTGGGGCTTTGACAATCACAGCGAACTGGCGAAGGTCGGTGCAAGCATGATTGCCGCCGCACCGAATGACCTGGACGCATTAGCACATCTTGGAGACACACATGAACGTTGAGCAGCTGGTAGAAACAGCACAGGCCATGGTGGCTGAAGGCAAGGGCATTCTGGCCATTGACGAGAGCACCGGCACGATCAAGAAGCGCCTGGATCAGATCAAAGTGGAAAGCACCGATGAAAGCCGCCGCAACTACCGTCAAATGCTGTTGACCACCGACGGATTGGGCGAGCATATTTCCGGAGCCATCCTGTATGACGAGACCATTCGGCAACAGGCGACCGATGGTCGCAGTCTGGTTGAGGTCATGAATGAACAGGGCATCCTGCCGGGTATCAAGGTCGATACCGGCGCTCATCCTCTGGCGGGTCACCAAGGAGAGATGATCACAGAAGGTCTTGATGGGCTGCGAACCAGGCTTGAAGAGTATGCCCGGATGGGTGCCCGCTTTGCCAAGTGGCGTGCGGTGATCACTATTGGCGATGGCATTCCGACCATCGGCTGCATCAACGCCAACGCCCATGCTCTGGCACGCTATGCGGCGCTGTGTCAGGAAGCTGGCATCGTGCCGATGGTTGAGCCCGAAGTCCTGTTGACCGGCGACCATGATCTGGACACCTGTTATGAAGTGACCGAAGGCACCTTGAAGGCGCTCTATGATCAGATGTTCGAGCAGGGTGTTCTGCTGGAAGGGTCCATCCTCAAGGCCAGCATGGTGGTTGCCGGAGATCGATGCGAGGAGCAAGCCAGCCTTGATCAGGTTGCCGAAGCCACCATCCAGTGTCTGAGCAACAGTGTTCCCGCTGCAGTACCCGGTGTCGTGTTCCTGTCGGGTGGTCAAACCGAGACTCAGGCGACGGCACATCTGAACTGTATGGCGCAGATGGGACCACACCCATGGGTATTGAGTTTTTCCTATGGTCGAGCGCTGCAGCAGGGCGCGCTTGTAGCCTGGGGCAACAACAGCACAGCTGACAACGCCGAGGCGCAGGCGATTCTGGCGCATCGCGCCCAATGCAATGGTCTGGCGACGCTCGGACAGTATGAGGCGTCAATGGATTGATCATCGGTACACTCGAAGCACACAAAGGCCGGTTCATGCCCACTGCTGTCCCACAGTTGAGCATAAATTAAGAAAGCCTGGCAGCCTGTCGGACTTAACGGGTCGTCGCGAGGGAAAGTCGATTTGAGCCAGATTTTTGGATCTTTTGAAGCGAATAGCACCGCTATGTCACGAAAAAGATCCAAAAATCTGGCCAAACTCGGATTTTCCGCAAGTGATCATGTTAAGTCCGGCAGGCTCCTAGGCCGATCAATGGATCGCGCACACACTCTCAGACGCCGATGGAGGCCCGAGTGACCGAACAGACTGACACGCCGGAACAGCAGGTCGCCTCAACCTACGTCGAGCCCTTCTGGAGATGCCTGCCAGCAATCTTCAAATATCCATTCAAGCCCCACTGCTTGATGATCATGGGTTTGTATTCGGCGCTATTTTGGTTGGGTGGCGTACTTTTTTTCCCTGTGGGAACCCTTGTGTTCATGTTGACGCTGATGGCGGCCTATCAGTTCTGCTATAGCGTTCTCAGCTGGACGGCAGGTGGTAATCTGGAACCCCCGGTGCACTTCTATCTGTTGCAGCACTGGAATGTGTTCTGGCAACAGTTCCTGCTCTGGTTCTGTCTGGGACTGGCCATTGGGGCGGTCAATTACAACTTCGGGCCAGCCCTGGCGTTGCTTCTTGGCGTGCTGATACTGGCCTTCTTGCCGATGGCCACCATTGTCCTGTCGATCGAGAAGTCGGTGTTCTCGGCGATCAATGTCGTTCTGCTGATCGAGGGCATCCGTCGCATGGGCCGTCCCTACTGGATGATGCTGCTGGTCCTGGCGGGCATTCTGTTCCTTAGCGGGACGGTCCAGTACCTGGTCGCGCAGTTCGAATTGTCGATGCTGAACGTGTTTCTGGATCACTTCATATGGCTGTACTCGTCTATCGTCATGTTTCATCTGATGGGGTATCTGATCATGCAGTGTCATGAGGCTCTCGGGATGGAACTCAGCCCTCAGGTGCTGGATCGGGATCATCAGCTCAGGCCTGATCAGTCCAACCCGGTCATGATACGACTGGAAACACTGATGGCCGAGGGTCAGCACCGGCAGGCCCGCGTTATGCTGAGAGAATCCATTCGCAGGCACAATGATGATCCCTCACTGGTGGCGACCTATCGTGCGTTGTGTATGGAGACTGACACACCTCAAGACTGGTATGGGTTTGCTGGACTGCAGGTTATTCGCCAGCAGGAGGCCGGGGCGGTGAAAGAGGCGCTGACGCTGGTTACCAGTTGCCTCAGCGAACAACCGGATTTTCAATTGCCCGAGGGCGATGTCATCTTGCCGCTAGCCAGGGCAGCCTACGAGCGCGGTGAATTCCGTTTGGCGGTTCGTCTGAGCAAGGACTTTGGCAAGCGATACCCGCGTCATCCCGATGGTGTGGCACTGCATCTGCTGATTGCGACCATTTTGTTTGAACATCTGGGTGAAGAAGCACGCGCGCGCGCGATCGTGGAGTACCTGATCAAGCGGGCCGTGAGTCATCCTCTCGCAGACGAGATCAGGGCATTGCGTTCACAAATGGACTCGTTGTCCACGCCGCCGCAGTAATAGGGAGCAGCTCTGTGTTGATGCTCTCAATCCCCTCATCCAATCTCAAGCGACAGAGCTGCTCCCGGTAGCGTGGTCCCGATCTCTCTGATCGGTTATATCTACGGTGAAATTGACGGGCAATTTCTCTCAGTCTGAGCTTGAAAACGATTGAAATAATATTTAGTGATGCTAAATAATGAATTGTCTCGGTGTTCTCGCTAGAATCAGTCCACCACGCTCTGCCAGGGAACACACATGTCCATTTCTCACGATCCGATTCACGACATCGATCCTCAGGAAACCAGCGAATGGCTGGATGCATTGTCCGGTGTCATCCAGGCGGATGGCTCCGAACGCGCACATTTTCTGCTCGAACAGTTGGTTGATCTGGCTCGACGCTCCGGGGCGCATCTGCCCTATGATGCGACGACCGCCTATCTGAATACCATTCCACCTCATGCCGAAGCGCGTTCGGATGGCAACCATGAAATCGAATGGCGACTGCGCTGCTGGATTCGCTGGAATGCGATGGCCATGGTCGTGCGAGCCAACCGCAAGGATCCAAGCCTCGGTGGACATATCGCCAGTTTTGCCTCGGCGGCCACCTTGTATGACGTTGGCTTCAATCACTTCTTTCAGGCGCCGTCCGAGGATCACGGTGGCGATCTGGTTTATTTCCAGGGCCATTCTTCACCCGGTATCTATGCGCGCGCCTTCCTTGAAGGCCGTTTGAGCGATGAACAGATGGATCGCTTTCGTACTGAGGTTGGTGGCGATGCGCTGTCCTCCTACCCACATCCATGGCTGATGCCCAATTTCTGGCAATTGCCGACGGTGTCAATGGGGTTGGGTCCGATCATGGCGATCTATCAGGCTCGTTTCCTCAAATACCTGCACAATCGTGAACTGGCCGAGACGTCCAAGCGCAAGGTGTGGGCGTTTCTCGGTGATGGTGAGACGGACGAGCCCGAGTCACTGGGTGCTATTTCACTCGCCGGACGGGAGAAACTGGACAATCTGGTCTTCGTGGTCAATTGCAATTTGCAGCGCTTGGATGGACCGGTGCGAGGCAATGGCAAGATCATTCAGGAGTTGGAAGGCGTCTTTCGGGGGGCAGGCTGGAATGTCATCAAGGTCATCTGGGGCTCTTATTGGGATCCACTACTGGCCAAGGACACTCAGGGCTTGCTGCGCAAGCGAATGGATGAAAGCCTCGATGGGGACTATCAGAACTACAAGGCCAAGGGCGGCAAGTACACCCGGGATCACTTTTTCGGCAAGTACCCTGAGCTCAAAGAAATGGTGTCCAGTCTGTCCGATGATGACATCTGGCGTCTGAACCGAGGTGGCCACGATCCTCACAAGGTGTTTGCGGCCTATCATGAAGCAACCCATCATACCGGCCAGCCGACGGTGATTCTGGCCAAGACCGTCAAGGGGTATGGTATGGGCGCTTCTGGCGAAGCACAGAACATCACCCACCAGCAGAAAAAGCTGGACGACACTGCGATCCGCGCTTTCAGGGATCGATTCAACATCCCCATCAGTGATGATGAGCTGGCGTCGGTGCCCTATTACAAGCCGCCTGAGGGTTCTCCGGAGCTCAAATACATGCACGAACGGCGCGAAAAGCTGGGTGGATTCCTGCCCGCTCGTCACACTGATGGAATCGAACCACTGGACGTGCCCAAGCTGGCCGCCTTCGAATCGGTGATGAAAGCCACCGGTGATCGTGAAATCTCGACCACCATGGCCTTCGTTCGAGCGCTGTCGGTCATTCTTCGGCACAAGCCAATCAGTGATCGAGTCGTGCCGATTGTGGCGGACGAAGCCCGAACTTTCGGCATGGAAGGCATGTTCCGTCAACTGGGTATCTACTCGTCCATCGGTCAGTTGTATGAGCCGATGGACTCCGATCAGTTGATGTATTACCGCGAAGACAAGAGTGGCCAGATTCTTCAGGAAGGCATTACCGAGGCAGGAGCATTCTCATCCTGGATTGCTGCGGCCACATCGTATGCCAACAGTGCCACACAAATGATCCCGTTCTACATCTACTACTCGATGTTCGGATTCCAGCGCATCGGTGATCTGGCATGGGCGGCAGGCGACATGCGCGCCCGCGGTTTCCTGCTCGGTGGCACCTCCGGAAGAACGACCCTGAATGGCGAAGGTCTGCAACATGAAGACGGCCAGAGTCACCTGTTCTCCAGCACCATTCCAAACTGCATCTCCTATGATCCGGCGTTCGCCTATGAGGTCGCTGTGATTGTCCAGGATGGGCTCAGACGGATGTATCACGACCATGAAGATGTCTTCTATTACATCACGCTGCTGAATGAAAACCATTCGCAGCCCGAGATGCCCAAAGATGTCGAAGCGGGTATTCGACGAGGCATGTACCGGTTCAAGTCGGCTGGACGCGGCAAGTTCAAGGCGCGTGCCCAGCTGATCGGCTGTGGTGCCATCATGCATGAAGTGCTTGCTGCTGCGACGATGCTTCGCGAGGACTATTCAGTGGCAACCGATATCTGGAGTGCCACCAGTCTGACCGAGCTGGGTCGAGACGGGGCATCCATCGAGCGACACAACCGGCTGAATCCAACGGTCAAACCAAAGGTGGCCTATGTCACTGAATGCCTGTCCAAAGGGCAGGGTCCGGTGATTGCAGCCACGGACTACGTGCGAGCCTTTAGCGATCAGATCAGAGCCTATGTGCCCGGTGATTACACGGTGTTGGGTACCGATGGGTATGGCCGATCGGACTCGCGTACGCAGCTGAGATATTTCTTCGAAGTCGATCGCAAGCATATTGCCTGGACTGTTCTGACGCGACTGGTTGCCGAAGAGTCCTTGCCGGCGTCGGTGCTCAAGGACGCTGTCAAGCGCTACGACATCGATTCAGACAAACCCGATCCGGCCACGGTATAGGAGAGCGTCATGGCAGATCTTACAGACATCAAAGTCCCGGATATCGGCGATTTTACGGATATAGAAGTAATTGGCATACTGGTCAGCGTGGGGGATGACATCGAGGCCGAGCAGGCGCTTCTGGAGCTGGAAAGTGACAAGGCGACCCTGGAGGTGCCCAGCCCGTCATCAGGCCGGGTTACGAGCATCGAAGTGTCGGTGGGCGACAAGGTATCAGAAGGCGATCTGATTCTGAAGCTTGAGCTGGCCGAAGCATCCGAAACCACACCGCCTGTTGAACAACAGAGCGCATCGCAAACAGAACAGCCATCGATTGAATCCCGATCCACTGACGCTGCCTCGCCGAAGTCTTCCGGGGAGGCCGATAGCAGCACTGAGTCTGCCTCTGATGTCACATCCACACAGTCTTCCCGGCCGGTTGAGCCACCGGTGTCTCACGATGCCAGCACCAGACGGCCCAACGGCGACGTTCCCAATGCCAGTCCCTCGGTTCGAAAACTGGCCAGGGAACTGGGCGTGCCGATTGGCGAGGTGACGGGGAGCGGTCGCAAGGGCCGGATTACTGATGTCGATGTCAAGGGGTTCGTCAAGCAGGTCATGCATCGCAAGGGCAGCGGGCAACCGCTGGGGCAGAGCGGGTCGGGCCTGAATCTGATGGACTGGCCCACGGTGGACTACAGCAGTTTCGGGCCGGTCGAGTTGTTACCATTATCCCGCATCCAGAAAATTTCCGGGGCCAATCTGTCCCGCAATTGGGTGATGATTCCGCATGTCACTCAGCATGATGAATGCGATATCACCGAGATGGAAGAATTTCGAAAGGCGCATCGTGAAGAGGCTAAATCTCGTGGCTTCAATCTGACGCCACTGGCCTTTCTGATCAAGGCCTGCGTCCGAGCGCTGCGAGAGTTTCCCAACTTCAATGCCTCGCTGGATCCTGGCAGTGAGCAGCTGGTGCTCAAGCAGTATTTTCATATCGGCGTCGCCGTCGATACGCCAGATGGTCTGGTGGTCCCAGTCCTGAGGAACTGCGACCAGAAATCGGTGTTCGAATTGGCTGAGGAACTGGCCGACATCAGTGTCCGAGCCCGGGATCGCAAACTGTCGCCGAAGGACATGCAAGGAGGCTGTTTCTCGATATCCAGTCTGGGTGGCATTGGTGGAACGGCGTTTACACCGATCATCAACGCGCCCGAAGTGGCGATTCTGGGCGTGTCGCGACATGCCAACAAACCAGTCTGGGATGGCAACAGCTTCGTACCACGACTGATGTTGCCCTTGTCGATCTCCTACGATCACCGGGTTATTGACGGGGCGTCAGCGGCCCGCTTTACCGGCTATCTGGGTCATGTGCTGAGCGATATTCGTCGCCTTCTGCTGTGACCAATCCGGCGAACCCAGGTGGCATGGGCCGAGGCATGATCGCGGCCGCCGCCGTGCTCACTCTGGGCTTGCTGACCTGGTACTTCAATGGGGTTCTGGAGCGGCAGATTAACCCCAATCAGAGGCCGGAAAGTTCATTCAACGGGCAGGTCAGGGAAGTCACTTTGCTGGCTAACCGTCAGGACCAGTACATGGTCACTGCTCGACTCAACGGCAATCCGGTGGATGTGCTGGTGGATACGGGAGCCTCGGATGTTGCGGTGTCCGAGCCGGTCGCACGCCGATTGAATTTGCCCCGTGGCCAGAGCATGATTGCCTCCACGGCCAATGGTCTGGTGGAAGGGTATCGCACCACCATTGATGCCATTTCGGTCGGAGACATCACGCTCTATGATGTCGAAGCCAGTGTCGTGCCGAACATGGCGTTCCCCGATGTGCTGTTGGGCATGACTTTTCTGCGCGAGCTGGAGATGACCCAGAGCAACGGTCGTTTGACCCTCAGGCAATAACAGTACGTTCATTTCTACACATATCAGGTGACCTCATGACAGATAGCAAACAGATCGTTGTTCCAGATATCGGTGAATTCTCCGATGTGCCCGTGATTGAGTTGCTGGTCGCCGTGGGGGATCGGGTCGACAAGGAGCAGTCTCTGTTGACGCTGGAAAGCGACAAGGCAACGATTGAAGTCCCGGCGCCCTTTGCCGGAACGATTGAATCGATTGCCATTGCCCTGGGTGATACGATTTCCGAAGGCGACGTGATCGTCCACATGATTCCCGATCAGGGCGAACAGGACAGTGAGCCCGAAGCGCAGCAGCAGCCAGAGGTCAGCAGGGATGCATCACGCTCTGAATCGACGTCGTCGCCCGACAGTGCCGCGACCTCTCCGATCACCTCAGAGACACAGGCCGATGGCACACACGATTGCGAGGTGATTGTCCTGGGTTCAGGACCCGGAGGCTACACGGCGGCGTTCAGAGCCGCTGATCTGGGTCTGGATGTGGTCCTTGTCGAACGCTACCCTGAGCTTGGTGGCGTCTGTCTCAATGTGGGATGCATTCCCTCCAAGGCCTTGCTGCATACCGCTGAAGTGATCGATATGGCCCGTGCATCGGCACAGCATGGGGTCAGTTTTGGCAAGCCTGTGATCGACCTGCCAGCACTCAGAGAGTTCAAGACCAAGGTGGTCGGTCAGCTCACCCAGGGTCTGGCGGGTATGGCCAAACAACGTGGCGTGCGAGTGATTCAGGGCAGCGGTCAATTTACCGGCCCTCATCAGATGAGCATTGATACAGAGCAGGGTCAGCAGAGCCTGAGCTTTGGCAAGGCGATCATCGCCGCAGGGTCACAGGCGATCAAACTCGGCGGTTTTCCCTGGGATGATGCGCGCATGATGGATTCCACCGATGCGTTGGATTTGACCGATATTCCCGAGAAGCTGCTGGTGATTGGCGGCGGGATCATCGGACTGGAAATGGCCACGGTGTATCATGCATTGGGCTCATCTGTGACGGTCTGCGAGATGATGGATCAGATCATGCCAGGCACTGACAAGGACCTGGTTCGGCCGTTGCTCAAGCGGATCAAGAGTCGCTATGAACGCATCCTCCTGAAAACACGTGTCAGTCAGATCGAGCCAGAAGAGACTGGGCTGAAGGCCACGTTGGAGTCTGATTCCGGCACCGAGGAGGAGTGCTTTGACCGTGTCCTGGTGTCGATTGGTCGTTCGCCGAACGGTGACAAGATTGGCTGCGAAGCCGCCGGCGTCGCCTTCAGTGAGCGCGGCTTTATCGACGTTGACTCTCAGCAGCGAACCAATGTGTCGCATATCTTCGCTATTGGCGATATCGTCGGGCAGCCGATGCTGGCTCACAAGGCGACTCATGAAGGCAAAGTGGCTGCCGAGGTCTGCGCGGGCCAGAAAAGTCATTTTGATGCGCGGGTTATTCCATCGGTGGCGTATACCGACCCTGAGATTGCCTGGGCAGGTCTGACCGAAATTCAGGCCAAGGCGGATGGGATTGACTACGAGACGGGGGTATTCCCCTGGGCTGCCAGTGGTCGCGCCATTGGCAATGCACGCACTGAAGGGGTTACCAAGCTGTTGTTTGATCCTGAAACGGACCGATTGCTGGGAGCCGGTATCGTCGGTCCTCACGCTGGAGATTTGATTGCTGAATGCGTACTGGCGATTGAAATGGGCTGTGATGCAGCGGATATTGGTTTGTCCATCCATCCTCACCCGACGCTGTCCGAAACAGTGGCCATGGCAGCCGAGGCCTTTGAAGGCACGATTACCGACCTGTACTTGCCCAACAAGCAGTCCCGAGCAGGGAGCCTCTGAACAAGTCGTGATCGGTTGTCTTGATCGTGAAATACGCCCGCTCGGCGTTGCCTGAGCTAAGGAACCTCTGAACAAGTCATGACCGCTTGTCTTGAGCGTCAAACACGCCCCCCTCTGCGTTGCATGAACCGAACCATAGCAACACTATGACTCGGTTCATGCGCTTTGATCGGGCGCATTTCCCTTCTCAATCCAACTCGCTTGAGACTTATTCAGAGGCTCCCTAGAAGCTGGACGACAGCGACAGAACCACTCTGTCATCGCCGGTCTCTCCAAACAGATCGTCCTGATCACCGCCGTGATAGGTCAGTCCGATGGAGAATTGTTCAATGTCGTAGCTCAGGCCCAGAGAATAGTCGGTATAACCATCTCCAAATGCATCGTCCAGGTTGTAATGACCGATGTTGGCATTCCAGCTCAACTGATCGTTGATCGGGTTGCCCAGACCCAGTCCGTAGTAGATGCCGGTTTCATCGACGGCAAATACATCGTTTGAATAGCCCAGGGTGAAGGTGGCAAATTCGTTGTAACCGATGTCGACGATCAGCTCACCATAGTCCAGGTCGACGCCAGAGACGGTGCCCGGATACATATACTGCGTGTAGCTGACGTCCCAGTTCCAGGTCTCGGTAAAGTCGCCACCGAAGCCAAGATAAACGTCAATTTCAAAATCAGCGCCATCATCGCCAGGCCCACCGTCAAAGAAATCGACATTGGAAGCCCATGTCCCTACGTAGAAGCCTGACTCGTGGTTGTAATCAAAACCGCCCTGGATGGCTGGGTCTTCGAGAGTCTGAGAGACGCCTCGAAAGACATAATCGGATACCAGTGCGATATTAGCTGATACCCCGGCGTTGCTGATCGCTGGTAACAGACACACGGCGGTGCAGACTGCCAGCCTCTTGAATACACGCATACTTCTCACTCCCCAAAGACGATGATTGAATTGTCGAACTGTGCCATCAAAATGGCATCACCGAGGCCATCCTAGCATTGCCGATTCTATCCATCATAGTTGTCGATGCCAATCTTGACAATTTGGTGACAAATAGAAATCGTAGCATTCCCAAGCTCCAGGTGAGGCTGAAAACGCCTGTGGTGCTTGAAAGTAGAATCGGTGCAGCCTGTCGGACTTGAGGTGATCGACTGCACAAAACCCGAGTTGGGTCAGATGTCCCGATCTTGTTGGTTACATAGCGGTGCTATTCGCCTCAAAAGATTCAAAAATATGACTCAAATCGACGGTTCCTCGTGACGACCCGTTAAGTCCGACAGGCTGCCAGGGCGTCACTCTGATTCGAGCGCTTTGAGCGCTTGTTTGACTTGTGGGTGGGGCTGGATGGCATCTGCGCGCAGTAGTGACTGGCGCGCGAGATCTGTCTGACCCTGTTGCTGGTAGAGCGAGCCGAGCATGAAGTGACTCTGGAAGCTGTCTGGATAGTGCTGCAGGTTGAGGGTCAGTATGCGAATCGCATGATCAGGTTGGCGCTCGGTCTGACGCTCGGCCAGAGTGACCAGCATCGCTTCGGAGAAGTCATAGCTGTGAGTACCATAGTATTGTTCACGCAGCTCTGCGTGACGCGTGATCATCGCCTCGATGCCTTTCTTGTTCAGTATCTTGTTTAGAACCTGGACCGTGGTGTGCGGCTCGGCGATGCCACGATGACAGGTCATGCAATTGATTCGCTTGTTGCCCTTCAGGGACGACAGGTGATCATCGTTGACGGCAGTAACCATCTCCATCATCTCTCGGGTGATCCTCTTGTAGCGGTTTTCGTCGCTTGGAAAATCGTATTCGGTCAGAGACTGACCTTCCTCACCGACATGACAACCGCTGCATCGGAGGCCTGTTGCCTTGCTGAACGATTTCATCACAGCTCTGAGCTGTCCAGGGCTGATCGACTCGGGCAGATGAGTCAGATTCTCTGGGTCATCAAACACCCCTCCGATCGCAGCGATGGTGAATGAACTGGCCGAGCAGGCCAGCAGTAGAGTCAGTGCAGAGCGAACAATCATGGGTCTCATCCATCAAGTATATCCAGTCCTGTCACAATTCGCATCTACATCGATCACCGATCGGTAGCTGAAACACATAGGGAGCCTCTGAACAAGTCTCAAGCGAGTTGGATTGAGATGGGAAATGCAACGCCGAGCGGGCGTATTTCCCGCTCAAGACAGCCGATCACGACTTGTTCAGAGGCTCCCTAGCCCGCATTATTCATGAAGGATCGTGAGTGATGGCGGATTGTGGCGAGTTCAGCGCGCCGACCTGGAGTCAGAATCATAGCGGTAGCTATGGTGAGGGCGAAGGGCAAGTGCAGCC
>QIKT01000186.1 GCA_003233095.1 Oceanospirillales bacterium
CGATCGATTCGATCGTCGCCGTGGTCGAAGAAGATGTCGTACTGCGCTCGGAGCTGGACGCCTCGGTCTCTGCGGTGGTCAGCCAGTTCACCTCCGCCGGGCGCCAGCTTCCGCCCCGTGCTGTTCTGGAGAAGCAGGTGCTGGACCAGCTGATTGTCACCAAGCTGCAGCTGTTGCGCGCAGAGGCTCGCGGCGTTCGCGTCAGCGACCAGGAGATCGACAGTTTCATCAACGATGTGGCTCGCAAGTCAGGGATCACGATTAATCAGATGCGCCGCACGATCGTTGAAGATGGACTGAGCTGGAAAAAATTCCGTCAAGATGTCAATGATCAGCTGGCGACACAGCAATTGCAGCGCCGAATTGCCTTTAGTCGAGTGGACGTCTCCGAGACAGAAATCGACATTCACCTGAGTTCGCAGGACAACATCACGGGCGAATATCAGCTCGGACACATCTTGATTTCAATCCCCGAAGGCTCCTCGGCAGGTGCCATCGAAACCGCCCGAAATCAGGCTGACAAGGTCTATCAGGAGCTGCAGGACGGCATGGATTTTGTCACTGCTGCGATCACCTACTCGAATGGCCCTCAGGCACTGCAAGGTGGCGATCTGGGCTGGCGCGATGCCACCCAGGTGCCCAGCCTGGTTGTCTCGCAGATCAGTGAGATGGAGGTCGGCGATCTGACCCGTCCGTTGCGCGACCCATCCGGATTTCACATCATTCGCATCAATGACTTCCGTCTGCCGACCAAGATGGTGCGGGAGGTCAAGGCGCAACACATCATGATCGAAGTGACCGAACTGGTCAGTGATGGTGAAGCTGAAGCGACCATCAGGGATATCTACCGACAGATCCAGGGCGAGGTCGATTTCGCTGAACTGGCCAAGAAGTTCTCCGACGACACCAGCTCAGCCAACCTTGGCGGTGACATGGGCTGGTTTGTCCCCACTCAGTATGGTCCGCGAGTGGCCGAACTACTGTCCGAACTGCAAGTCGATGAAATGACCGAACCGTTCAAAACACCGGCCGGCTGGCACCTGTTCAAGAAGATTGCCAATCGCGAAGAAGACCGCACCGAAGAATTCATACGCTCCAACGCTCTGGAAACCATTCGTCAGCGCAAAGCAGAAGAAGAACTGATCCTCTGGATTCGTGAGCTTCGCGACGAGGCCTATATCGAATATCGCATCTGAGCCTGAAGCGCTGGGCCAGCACGAGGGAAGGATACCTGCATGACGCAGCGATTACCGGTCATTGCCGTGACCAGCGGCGAGCCGGCCGGAATTGGCCCTGAAATCTGTGCACAGTTGTTGCGACAGCCTGAGCTGGAATCACGCTGCTCACTGGTCCTGATCGGTGATCGGGGGCTGATCCTGTCGCAGCTTGCAGATCACACGATGTCCTTGCCTGCCTATCAGGCCGGCAAGGACAATCATCCCGCTGTCTCGATTCTGCATGAGCCACTGACTAGCCCGAATACGGCTGGCCAGCTCAACCCCGAGAATGCCCGCTATGTGCTCAGGCTGATTGATCATGCCGTCTCAGGCTGCATGGACCAGCGCTTCTCAGCCATGCTGACGGCGCCGGTTCACAAAGGCATCATCAACGATGCGGGCATCCCATTCAGTGGGCATACCGAATATCTGGCTGCGGCCACACACACCGAGCGAGTGGTCATGATGCTCGCGCACAATCAGTTCCGAGTGGCCCTTGCGACCACTCATTTACCTCTCCGCCAGGTCAGTGATGCACTCTCGCAAACGCTGCTCGAAGAAGTCATCGGCATCATCCACAACGATCTGATCCACACATTCAATATTCCAGCACCATCCATCCAGCTGTGTGGCCTCAATCCGCATGCTGGCGAAGGGGGGCATCTGGGCGACGAGGAAATCAGGTTGATTGCACCAGCAGCTGCAGCCTGCAGACAGCGTGGTATTCAGGTCACTGATCCCGTTCCCGCAGACACGGCATTCGGTCAGCAGAGGATCAGTTCACACGATGCGACTCTAGCCATGTACCATGATCAGGGACTACCGGTTCTCAAACACGCCAGTTTCGGACACGCCGTGAATATCACCCTGGGCCTGCCGATTATCAGGGTGTCTGTGGATCATGGCACCGCACTGGATATCGCCGGAAAGGGCCAGGCCAGCAGTGAGAGTTTGCTGGCAGCACTGAACTGCGCGATCCGCATGACGAGGCACTGATATGGGTCACCAGCCCCGCAAGCGATTTGGCCAGAACTTCCTCCACGACCATCACGTGATCGAACGAATCATCGCATCGATTCAACCCTCAGCCGGCCAGCACATCCTCGAAATTGGCCCCGGAGAGGGCGCACTGACCGCCCTGTTGTGCCTGAGTGAGGCGCAGATCAGCGCGGTTGAAATTGACCGTGACCTGGCTGAAAAACTCTCCGCAAACGACGCGCTAGAGAGTCTGAACCTGATCAATCAGGACATCATGCAGTTTGATATCGACAGCTTGATCCAACCTGGCACACCACTGCGAATCGTCGGTAACCTGCCGTATAACATCTCGACGCCCGTGTTGTTCAGAATGCTGGAATTTATCGACTTGCATGATATGCATTTCATGCTGCAAAAGGAAGTGGTCGACCGGATCTGCGCCGAGCCTGGCAGCAAGACCTATGGTCGCTTGAGCGTGATGGTCCAGGTTCATTGCAAGGCCGAGATATTATTCACGGTGGGACCCGAATCCTTTCGCCCACCGCCGAAAGTCGATTCGGCAGTGTTCCGACTCACACCACGCCCGTTTTCGACACCCTGTGAAGATTTCAAGCACCTGGACAAACTGGTTCGGCAGTCGTTCTCTCAGCGGCGCAAGACACTCAATCGGTCATTGAAAGGGATGGTCAGCTCTTCGACATTCGCCGCACTCGATATTGATCCTGTCAGGCGCCCGGAAACACTCTCGGTCGACGAATTCGTGCGTCTTGCCAACCTTTCAGCGCCAAAACCAGACGAGCTTTTGTGACCACCTGGCTGATCGGTGATGTCCAGGGCTGTTATGACGGTTTGTATCAACTGCTCTCGAAGATCCAGTTCAACCCGGCAAAGGATCGTCTCTGGTTCGCAGGTGACCTTGTCAATCGCGGCGGTCAATCGCTGGAGGTGCTGCGCTGGATTCATGCCCACCGCGCACGCTGCAGCGTGGTTCTGGGGAACCATGATCTGGCCTTGTTGATGGCAGCGAACCAGTGTGACAAAGCGAGCCCAGGCAATCGCGAGTTTCAACGGATTCTCAACGCAGTCGACGGACCCGACCTGGTTCACTGGCTTGGACAACAACCGTTGGCTCATCATGCCGGTGCCACGCTGATGATCCATGCAGGACTTGCACCGAGTTGGGGCGTCAAAAAAACCTTGCGACTGGCCGCTGAAGTCGAAGTGGTGTTGCGCAGCGATCGCGCTGTCGAACTGCTGAACAGCCTGTGGAACAGGCGATTGTCGCGGTGGAGCAGCAAGCTGACAGGAATGGATCGACTCGGCACCATTGTCAATATCCTGACCCGAGCCCGCTATTGTCGCAAGAACGGCAGCATGGATTTCAAATACAGCGATCGTCCCGGCACCCAGCCCGAGAACCTGACGCCATGGTATGAGCATCCCGACCGCAAAACGCTATCCTCGCACGTGGTGTTTGGGCATTGGTCCAGGTTGGGGTACTACCACAGCCCAGCGGTGACCTGTCTGGATTCCGGCTATGTCTGGGGACGGCAACTGAGCGCGGTCCGATTGAAATCAACTGCCAGCCCGGTGCAGGTCAACCATCCCTCACCGACAGGCTAAACCGAACAGCAGACAAGCCGCACATCTGATTGCTGCCTGATGGATTCGATCAGGACTGTTCGCGCCGCTGATATTCGCAAAAGGTATAGTCAAACGGGTGACGATCATCCTGCTGGTGGTACTCGGAGGCCACTTCCTGCCATAACACCTCTTCGATGTCAGGAAAGGTAATCGACCCGTCAGCAGCCACCGTGTCAATATGGGTAATCAGCAGTCGATCCGCCTGCGGCATGAACAATCGATAAATTTGCCCCCCGCCGATGATCATCAGATCCGTGTTTGTCTCGCAGGCGTCCAGAACCGCTTCGACGCTGGCAAGAACCAGAGCGCCTTCGAGCTCAGGAGCCTGACGACTGAGGACGATATTCTGTCGCCCTGGCAGAGGACGACCAATTGAATCCCATGTCTTGCGCCCCATCACCACCGGCTTTCCAAGAGTCACTCGCTTGAAATACGCCAGGTCGGCTGGCAAGTGCCAGGGCATCTGTCCCTCATGCCCAATCACTGCCTGACGGTCCATTGCAGCAATCAGCGTGATCATACGGCGATCGGTGCCTTGATGTGAGCAGCGGCCTGGTAATCGATCAGGGTAAAATCATCAAAGCTGAAACCATCGATGCTGTCGATGTCGGGATTCAGTTGCATCTGCGGCAACGGCCCTGGTGTTCTGTATAACTGTTCACGTGCTTGATCCAGATGATTCAGATACAGGTGCGCATCCCCCAGCGTGTGAACAAAATCACCGGCTTCAAGCCCGCACACCTGGGCCATCATCTGGGTCAGCAAGGCATAGGAGGCAATGTTGAACGGTACGCCCAAAAACACATCGGCCGATCGTTGATACAGCTGACAGGACAGTCGCCCGTTGGCGACATAGAACTGAAACAGCGTGTGACAGGGCGGTAGCGCCATCTGATCGACGACCGATACGTTCCAGGCGCAGACGATGTGTCGGCGAGATTCGGGATTTTCCCTGAGGGACTGCACCACCGCATCAATCTGGTCAATCGAGCGACCGTCAGGCGTCGGCCATGAGCGCCACTGATGACCGTACACGGGTCCAAGCTCACCCGCCTCATCAGCCCAGTCATCCCAGATACGCACGCCGTGGTCGTTCAGATAGGCCACATTGGTGTCCCCATTCAGAAACCACAGCAGTTCGTGAATAATGGATTTGAGATGCAATTTCTTGGTCGTCAGAACTGGAAAGCCGGCAGACAGATCGAATCGCATCTGATGACCAAAGACACTCAAGGTCCCCGTTCCAGTGCGGTCGCCTCGTTGGACACCTTCATCCATGATTCGCTGCATCAGATCCAGATAGTTACGCATTGTCGGTCTCGCTGGTTGTTCGTGATGATCGCGTTGCTGGCAAGTTCAGTCGATAGGCCAGAATCATCATGACCATCCCAAGTACAATCAGTGGCATCGATAACAACTGGCCCATGGTCATCCAGTCAAACGCCACGGTTCCGAGATGGCTGTCGGGCTGCCTGAAGAATTCGGCAATAAAGCGAAACACGCCATAGCCGATGAAATACAGGCCGGTAATCGACATGACCGGCCGAACTTTGCTCGAGAAAACCCAAACCATGATGAACAACAGCAGTCCTTCCAGCAGCGCCTGATACAACTGTGATGGGTGGCGGGCAAAGGCATCCAGAGCGCCACTCTGAGCAGCCTCCTGCAGAGCCCTCGCGCTATCGGCATACAGTCCCGGCTGATCACGCGCAACCGCGTCGAGCGACAGATGAGACCACTGAGGTGCCTGAGTGCGAATCCAGTCGAGCTGAAAACCAACAAGTTCGGGCGCGGTCGGAAACAGCATACCCAGCGGCGCCGTGGTCAATCGACCCCAGAGTTCGCCACCGATGAAATTGCCGATTCGACCAAAGAACAGTCCAATGGCAGCGCAAGGAACAATGAGATCTGCTGCCGACAGAAACGACTTGCCTGTGTTGCGGCAGAACAACCAGATCGCGATGGCCAAGCCCGCCAACCCACCATGATAGGACATGCCGCCCTTCCAGATTTGATAGATTCGATGTGGATCATCGATGACGGCTGCAAAATCATAAAACAACAGATAGCCGAGACGTCCACCCAGGACTACACCAAGCACACCATAAAACAGAACATCTGAAACCTGCTGTCGGGTCCAGCCGAACCGAGCCTGATCAGCCCGTCGAGTTCCCAGTAACCAGAACGCCAGAAAAGCACACAGATACATCAGCCCATACCAATGGATACGAACGGGTAAAAATGGAATCCAGCGGCCGATATCCAATGCCACCGGGTCGATCTGATGAAGCCATGTCATTCGCTCTGGTCCGTCCTTGTCAATCGAATAATCATCTCTGTCAGCGTCTGTTTGCTGACCGGTTTGCTGATAAAGTCATCCATCCCCGAATCCAGACAGCCCCGCTTGAGCGTGTCATTGACGTGAGCCGTCAACGCCACGATCGGCACCCGAGGACGGATTGCCAGGGTCTCCCAGCGTCGATATTCAACCGTGGCAGTCACCCCGTCGGACTGCGGCAAGTCACAATCCATCAGGATCAGGTCAAACTCAACTGATTGCGCCCTGTCGAGAAATTCTGCGGCGGTATCAACCAGGTCGACAATATGTCCCTCAGAATCAAGCACGTCCATGATCAGGGTCTGATTGATGGCATTGTCCTCGACAACCAGAATGCGCAGCGGTCGCACATGCTGGATCGACACACGATCGCTGGCCAGCTGTTGGCGAGTGTCGATGCAGGACAATTCGAGAAGGCACATGAGCAACTCGGACTCGAAAATTGGCGGCTTCAACTTACCCACTCGGACCAGCCCGGGCGGAGACTGCGGGATGATATCATCGCTGGGCATCACGACCCACAATACCGGCACCCATTGATCAGGGTCGCGCGTTGCCAGTTGGTAATGGTCAAGCAGCTCGGTTGACACCGACGACGGCGAGGCGATCATCAACCCGGGGGCCTCTGAGGGCAACGCAGGATCATTCAAATCGCTGAAGACGTGCACGGCCAGCTGATAGTGGCGCGCAATGGCGGCGATCGAATCTCGGGCGATGCTCGACGGAGTCACCAACAGTATCCAGCTGTCCTCCAGTTGCTCAAGCCCAGGCAAACGCGGCGCAAGAGCATCCTTGCGGACCTCCAGAGGCAGTTCGAACCAGAACAGGGAACCATGGCCTTCCTTGGTTACCGCCTCGATGGTGCCGCCCATTTTCTCGACCAGCTGCTTGCAGATCGCCAGCCCCAGGCCGGTGCCTCCGTAACGACGCGTGGTCGACTGATCCGCCTGAGTGAAAGGTTGAAACAGCTGCTTGTAAACTCGGGTATCCATGCCAATACCGGTGTCCTTGACCACAAATCGGATGGCCCCGTCATTGCCTTCTCTCAGATCAATCCGAACCCTGCCGCGCTCGGTAAATTTCAGCGCATTGCTGACCAGATTCATCAACACCTGACGAATCCTCACAGGATCACCGATCACGTGCCTGGGAACCGCAGGGTCGATGACATAGCCCAGCGTAATCGACGATTTGCTGGCATTGGCGCTGAACAGTCGGATGGTCTCTTCCAGAATCTGAGCCAGATTGATCTCGATCTGCTCCAGCTCCAGCTTGCCCGCCTCGATCTTGGACAAGTCCAGAATGTCGTTGATGATGTTCAACAGGATATGCCCCGAGTCCAGCACGGCCTGAGCATATTTGCGCTGCTCGACGTCCAGCTTGCTCTCCAGCAGCAGCTCGGACATACCCAACACGCCATTCATCGGCGTCCTGATTTCATGACTCATCTTGGCCAGAAAGTCCGACTTGGCCTGATTGGCCGATTCTGCCTTTTCGGCCAACACCCGAACCTCGCGGAACAATCGGGCATTTTCAAGAGCGATCCCCGCCTGACGAGCATAGCTGCCTGCCATCATTCGGTCTCGCTCCACATACACATCACCCTTGTGACGAATCAGGCTGACGGTTCCAAGCACCTGATCACGGACGCTGATTGGTACGCAGATAGTTCGACCCAGTTCGCCCATGGCGGACAAGGTCATCGGCTCGTCTTCCCGATTCGTCTCGAAATGTCGCATCAGGCTGCGCACCTCACGAAAGCTGGGCAGGTCCTTCTTGGCAAAACCTCGACTGACCTGAGTCGCGGGCAAACCCGAATGATTGATGGTCACAACCATCTGATCGGAGGGCACCACTTCACCGGCCCCATCAAGCAGACGTTCGAGAATATCCCGCTCATCAAGCATCGACGTCAGTGACAAAACCATGTCACGCTGGGTTTCTGCCCACTGACGGCGTTCGGTCGCCCGATCGAGTTCATGCTTTCGTTTGAGCCGATTTCTGAAGGCAAAAATCAGACTGATTCCCAGCCCGGTCAGCACGATCAGATAAGCCGCATACGCCCAGGGCGTCCGCCAGACTGGTGGGTTGACTCGCAGCGACACTGACGCCGTCTGCGATGACCAGAATCCAGAGGAATCGGTCATGTTGATGCGAAAGGTATAGTCGCCGTGCGGCAGGTTGGCGTAGTTGCGAACTCGGGCGGACCCTATCTCGACCCAGTCATCATCCAGACCGTCCATACGTACTCGGTAGCGATACAGGTCCGGTGAAATCAGAGTCACTGGCTGGAATTCGAAACTCAGATCCGATTGATCATGTTCAAACAGCAGCAGATCCCAACTCTCTCCTGCCTGCTTGCGGTACTGGGTTTGCCCGGACTCGACCCGCGTGACCATGACTGGAGGACTGACAGGACTATCGTTCACCTGCGTCGGGTCAAAGGCGAGCAATCCATTGGACATGGGGGCATAATAGACGCCGTTGTCAGCGACCATCATCGGACGATCATAGAAATTACTGCCTGGCACACCATCTGTCGTGCCAAATTGTCTGACCGTGTTGCTGGCAGGGTCATAGCGAAACAAACCACGGTTGGACGTTAGCCAGAGTCGGCCCAGAGTGTCTTCACGCACGCTGCCATAGGTCAAGGCGGGCAAGCCGTCCCGTTTTCCAACCTCTGCGGTCAGCGTCAGCGTGTCCCCGTTGCGGCTGAATTGTCGTAACCGATCAGTAGTCGCCGCCCAGATCACTCCGCTCTGGCTGATAGCAAAGGCATTGATCATCTGCGGGTCGTCGTCCAGCAGGCGAGTAAATTTGCCAGTTTGTGGATTCAGCTGATCCAGCCCTTGGTCGGTTGCGACCCAGATCGACCCATCTGCGCTGCGCTCAATTTGCTGAATGATTGAACCGCTGATGGTGCTCGGATCATCAACAACATGCACGAATTGGCGCAGCTCGGCGGATTCGATGTCGACCGACCCCAGACCAAAGCCACTGCCATGAAACCAGACCGAACCTCGGCCATCGTCAATCATCAGGTCCACCAGCTGAGATGAGTCCATCGGAGCAGACAAGGGCAGCTCAAGCAGTTCATCGGTCTGAAGATTCCAACGAACCAGCTGTCCGCTTTTCCCGATCCACAAATAGTTGCCCGTGCGCACCAGCGACCAGACTCTGGCGTTACTTGGATCGCTGCCGATTGGCAAGGCCACTCGAGTCAACTCCCCGGTCGACAGATTGATCCGACTGAGCTGGTCCACAAAACCACCTGCCCAGATCATCTCACCGTCTTCTGTCAGCCCGCGAATCTCATTGGAGACCAGTGAATCAGGATCCAGTGGGTCGTGTCGATAGGTAGTGAAGCTGTCCCAGTTGGGGGGCAATCTGACCAGCCCGTCGCCATCGGTACCCAGCCATATCTGTCCTTCACGGTCTTCGAAGATCGACTCCAGATCATTGCTGGGCAAGGACTGCGATACGCCAGGACGAGCCGTGATCTGCTGAAAATTCTTGAGATCCGAAGACAGCCAGACCCCGGTTGAATTGACGTACCAGAAATTGCCTTTCTCATCGATACGCATATCCCTGATCGAGGCGGATTTGCGCGCGCTGAAATCAGAGACCAGATGCACGAACGTCTGGTTGGACGGGTCGAAGTAGCTGAGACTCTTCGGAGTACCTATCCACATGCGCTCTTTGTGCTCGAGTAGGGAAATCACATGCAGATCTGACAGACCGTTTGGATCATCGTCCGAAAAACTGAATCGCTTGATCTGACGACGGTCGGCGCTGATCACTGCAAGCCCGCCATAGAGGGTTCCGACCCAGATACGATTCTCGCTGTCCACTTGCATGGCCATGATATTGTCCGAACCCAGACTGTTCGGGTTCTCCGGATCATGTCGCCAGGTCATGAACTGACCTGTATCGGGGTTCAGTTGCTGGACGCCACCATTGAACATCCCCAGCCAGAGCATCCCCTCCTGGTCTTCCTCAATGACCCACACATAGGGACTGGACAGTGAGTCGTCCTCGTCAGTGGCTCTGAAATTTCTGAATTTTTGCCGGTCCTTATCGAGCATGCTCAGGCCGTTGTTGGTGCCCGCCCAGATGCGGTTGCGAGAATCGACAAAGACGGTTTGCACCACACTGTTGAGCAAGCTGTTCGGATCATCGCTATCGTGATAGAAACTTTCAAACTCGGTTCCATCGTAACTGACCAACCCATCCTGGGTGGCAATCCACAGCGTACCCCATTGATCCTGGACAATTTCGTTGATATCCCCTGACGGCAGCCCATCTGCAATACCCAGGGAATAGAACTGAAGGTCGCGAGCTTCGACCATCTGTGCCGTCAGGCACAGGAACAGCAACAGTATCGTACGCATGCAGTGGTTCATGTGGGCATCTTGTGAGTTCGTTAAGAATCTGTGGCAGACAGAAACAGACAGATTGCCAGAGCTTAAGCGCGGAGTCCATGACAGCCCGGCTGAGTGCGACTGCCTCCGAAGCCTTGGCGACCGTTCGTCCCCTGTGCCACTGCCGCAGATCGCCTGACCGAGAAACGCTCACCATTTCAACTGATTGTATGTCACAATATGTGACTCACAGAGGTGGCTGTGTCATACAGGACGTTGACCCACGGCTCCATTCACTGTGACATACCCCTAGACGAACAACATGGGCAAGCCGTGCGAATAGAACAAGTACAAGTGGATGTCGACAAGCTGACCAAGGGCATGTATGTCTGTCAGCTGGATCGGCCTTGGCTGTCTACACCGTTCCCGTTTCAGGGATTTGTGATCAGTTCCGAACAGGACATCAAGGCGCTGAAGAAGTATTGCGCCTTTGTCTATGTGGATATTCTTCGTGGTGTCCCGCCCGAAGCAGACTCCGGACTCGACAAACCCTGGAAGCCAGCGGACACCTCCAAGCGGCAAACCGATGGCTCACGGACAAGCGATGCTCACAAAGAGCGCGCCAATCGCCCTAACCGCGCGGCACCCATTCTCAAGATCGACAGCAGCTACTACTCGGAGCCGAAACGGTTCGATCGGGAAATGAAGATTGCCGAACAATATCATCAACTTCTCAGCCGCGACGTCGCTCAGATTTTCGACGACATTCGTGTTGGCCGCGGCCTGGAGCTGAAATCCGTTCGTGAGTCGACCAAGCACATGGTCGAAAGTGTCATCCGACATCCTGACGCGTTTGTCTGGATGGCCAAACTTCACCAGCATCACAAATACAGCTACGGCCATTCGATCCGCTCGTCGATTCTGTCGTGCGTACTGGGTCGCCATCTGGGCTTCAATGAATACAAACTCGACGTCCTGACACTGGGCGCGCTGCTCAGCGAGATCGGCAAGGCCAAGTTGCCACGATCATTGCTGGAAAAACGCACCGCGCTGGACGAGGAAGAGGTCGAGAAACTGCGCGAACATGTCATGATAGGCGTCGAGATTCTGGACCGCTGCCCTGGCATCAGCAGTGACGTCATCGAGATTGTTCAAAATCATCACGAACGTTATAACGGGAGCGGTTATCCGAGCCGACTTGCCGGTGACGAAATCCCGGTTACCGCCAGCATTGCCGGCCTGGCTGATTGCTACGATGCCATGACCAGCATCAAACCTTACACCGATTCTGTGATGACCACTTCGGAAGCCACGGACTATCTCTACACACAACGTGACAACCTGTTTCAGGGCCAACTGATCGAAGAGTTCATTCAAGCGCTGGGTATCTATCCAACCGGTACCCTGGTCGAACTGAGCACTGGCGAAATCGGTCTGATTATCTCGCAGAACGTCAAACAGCGGATTCAACCTGAAATTCTGGTTGTGTTAAACGAACAGAAAACGCTCCATCCCAAACCGGTCGTGCTCAACCTGCGCAAGTACAATTTCAAGAACGAAGACCTGCCGATCAGCATTGTCAAAGCCTTGCCATCCGGAGAGTTCGGACTGGATGCAGGTCGACTGATGGAAACCCACCGCAAGGACAAGATGAACTGGCGCAAGATGCTGCCCGGGCTGGGCTGAGCGCTCTGCAAGCCTTGCCAGCATGTCCATTCGACTGATCACCCTACTCCTGATTCTTCTGCTGTCAGCACTACTGCTGACGTTGCTGCTGGTCATGATCAACCAGTGGATCACTGTCTATGAGCAATTCACGGAGCTGAACCTGGCGCTGCAAGTGCTGATTAGTCTGGTTCTGTTGATTGCCGTCTCGGGACTGGGCTTTCTGGTCTGGCGATTGATGAGGCGTTCGCCAAGCGCACCGCGAGAGGCCGTCACCGACCTGAACAGTTTTCGAACTGACCTCGAGCAACAACAGCAGCGCGGTGTGGATACCCGCGCAGTCGAACGCGAGCTGGACGCATTGTCTGTGGGTCAGAAGCATCCCTGGCTTCATGTCACCCTGTTCGGCCAGGCCAGTACCGGCAAGAGCAGTCTGATCAATGCGCTATTGCCGGATGCACAGGTCAATACGGATGTCCGTGTCGGATCGACGCAAGACGTGACTCGATACCAGTGGACGCATGCTCAGGACACCCGAATCGAGCTGACCGACATGCCCGGCTTTGACGCCGACGCGACCGTTGCTGACGAAGCGGCCGTCCGTGATGAGGCCCTCCGCAGCCATCTGGTTCTGTACCTCTGCGATAGTGATCTGAATCGGGTTCAGGCGACTGAACTGACCGCGCTGGGGCGCTATCGCAAACCCATGGTCGTGATCATCAACAAGGCCGATCAATACAGCACGGCAGACCTGACTCGATTGACCGATCACATCAACACGCTCTTGCCAGCAAGTGCTGCCGAGGTCGTTGCCATTTCTGCCGGCAATCGCGAATCGGTGCTGCGAATCGATTCAAAGGGCAACGAACAGCGCACGGTCGAGACACGAGAAGTCTCAGTGACTCCGCTGCTCGAAGCCATTGCGCGTCTGACCGGCGACAGCGACGACCAGGCTCGCCTGAAGGCTCAGCAGGAACACAGTGTACTGATCATAGCAGCCTCGCGGCTGCGTGATGCAGAAACCCGGTTTTCCGAGCTGGCTTCTGAACGCAGCATCAAAACCTATTCAAGACGCGCCATGATTGCAGCTATGGCCAGTGTCGCGCCTGGTACTGATCTGATCATTCAAGGTGCTCTGGCCACACGTTTTATGACCGAATTGGCAGATATTCACGGCGTGGCTATCCGCGAGGTCGAGATCAAATCCTTCCTCAAACTGGCTGGCAGCAAGGTCCGCAACAACACCGCCATCGTGCTGGCGTTGGCCGGAAATGCCATGAAGTCATTCCCGGGCATTGGCACGATTGCCGGCGGCCTGACTCATGCCATTGCCTATGGCATCATCTTCGAGGCGCTGGGCCGTTCCGCCTCACGGACCATGGCCGAGATGAATCGGCTGAATGCCAAACAAGCTGCCCATCATCTGGAGGATCAACTCAATGCGCATCTTCAATCGCGTGCAGGCCATTTTGCAGCGCTGGCGATCGAACAGTTCAGACAGCGGCGCAGATTCTGACGACGAGGACGATCAAAAAGATCATTTAAGCGCCGCGGCTGCAAGTCTGGAGCAGTTGCTGAATGACGAAAAAATTCCCGTATCGGTTCGGGCAGAACTGGCCGAAGATTATCGGCAGCTCAATGCCATGCAGGACAAGCTGCGCAACGGCGATCTGCATATCGCCGTGTTTGGCAAGGTCAGCGCAGGAAAGTCTTCTCTGCTCAATACCCTGATGGGTGACGCGGTCTTTTCGGTCAGCCCACTGCATGGAGAAACACGTCACAGCGAGCTGAAACACTGGCGCACATCAGAAGCCGGCGGTGTCCATCTGATCGATACCCCGGGCATCAATGAACTCGACGGCGAGTCTCGAGAGCGCATGGCGCATGATGTGGCCAGCCGATCGGATCTGGTCATCTTCGTCACCGACAGCGACCTGACCCGAACCGAGATCGAGGCTCTGCAGCGAGTCGCCGCAACCCACCGACCGATCCTGATCGCCCTGAACAAGACTGATCGATACAGCGACGAGGATAAGCAAACGTTGCTGAGTGCGATTCGCCTGCATGCGATGGGTCTGGTCAAACCCGAGCATGTGGTGGCGGTTGCCGCCGACCCGGTAGCCATCAAGGTCATTCGCACCGACGCCAGCGGTAAAGAGCACATTACCATGGAGCGGCCCAAACCGATCATCCAGCCTCTGATCGAAGTGATCTGGCAGGTTCTGGAGCACGAGGGAAAGACTCTGGCGGCTCTGAATGCGTCCCTGTTTGCAGGTCAGCTGTCCGACCAGGTCAGTGAACGCATGATTGCCGCCCGTCGCGATATTGCCACTCGAGTGACACGAACCTACAGCCTCTACAAGGGCCTGGCAGTCGCCGTCAACCCTGTGCCAGTCGCAGACCTGCTGGCCGCAGCGAGCCTGGATGTCGCGCTGGTGATGCGCTTGAGCGACGTCTACGGTCTGTCATTGACCCGCCGAGAAGGATCGCGCTTGCTGTTGACGATCGCTGCACAAATGGTTGCTCTGATGGGCGCTGTCTGGGGCGTGCATCTGGCATCATCGGCGCTCAAAGGACTGACCGGTGGACTGTCGGTAACCGTGACAGGTCTGGCTCAGGGTGCGTTGGCCTATTATGCCACCACGCTGGTGGGGCAGTCGGCAGAACAATATCTTCGCAACGGCAAATCCTGGGGAGATGGCGGCCCCAAACAAACCGTGCGCAAGATCGTCGATTCACTGGACCGCGATTCGATCCTCAGTGATGCTCGAGATCAGATCCTGCAGCACCTGCGGCGTCCCGAGCGCTGAGTAGACTGCTCTGATGTCAGTCAGTGGACGACTCTGTCATCCAGTCCTCATAGATGCCCACTTTCATGACGCCATCGACACCAATCTGTGCTCGAAACATGCCCGGAGTATTGAATTGGAGGCTCAGATTACCTGATGAATCCAGGGCGATCACGCCGCCGTCGCCTCCCATGGACTTGAGACGTTCATGAACCACGAGATGGACTGCGGTCTGCAAGGGCTCCTCGCGATACTCCATCAAGCTGCAAATGCTGTGTGCCACCACCTGGCGGATGAAGTATTCACCGTGTCCTGTCGCAGACACGGCACAGTGTGCATTGGCGTAGGTGCCGGCCCCAATCACCGGCACATCTCCGACCCGGCCAAACTGCTTGTTGGTCAGACCTCCTGTCGAGGTTCCTGAGGCAAGCCGCCCTGCCTTGTCCAGCGCCACCACACCGATGGTGCTGTATAGCTCATCCAGATTCTGACCGGTCTGATTGCCCAGCTTGAACTCGGCCCTTTGCTTGGCTTTCTGCAGTGCATCCCAACGTCGCTGGGTGTGAAACCAGGACGGATCGACCTGCTCAATGCCCTGTTGTCGCGCAAACTGCTCGGCGCCCTCTCCAAACAGCAAGACGTGAGGTGAGTCGGTCATGACCGCGAGCGCTGCCAGGATCGGATTCTTGATGGTCCGCAGCCCTGCAACGGCCCCTGCATCGAGCGTCGAACCATCCATGATGGCCGCATCCAGCTCGTTGTCGCCCTCGTGATTGAAGACTGCACCCTTGCCCGCATTGAACAGAGGCGAATCTTCCAGCAGTGTTGCCGTAGCGACCACCGCATCCAGAGAACTTCCGCCCGCCAGCAGAACCTCATGTCCCGCCGTCACCGCCTCACTGAGCGCTTGGACATATTGCTGCTCCATCGCCTCGGTCATGTCAGCACGTTGAATCACGCCGGCGCCGCCATGAATGGCAATCGCAACCGGAGCATCACTGCGAGCCCATCCGTTGCCTGCAGTCATCAAAATCACAGTCAGTATCACTACACGGTTCATTCGGCTGGATCTCCCTCATCAATGTGGCGACAGTATGGAAAACGGATCGTGGCACGAGTGCCCACGCCTGGTTCAGATTCTATCTCAACAGGCCACTTGAAGCGATCGGACAGGCGCTTGACGATGGTCAGTCCCACGCCATGGCCTCCCTTGGCAATCGACTGGCCTCTGAAATAAGGCTTGAAGACGTTTTCAACTTCAGCAACAGACATACCCACTCCGGTATCATCGACGATGACCGTCTCGGTGCCGATGATGACATTTACTTCGCCATCATCGGTGTAGGCACAGGCATTTCGAATCAGGTTACTGACCATCACGGTGGCCACACTGGGCGGTCCCTGAACCAGCAGACGCCCCTTGGAGGACACGCGAATCTCTACCTGCTTGTGACGCACCAGGTACCGATATCGCCTGATCTCGTCGGCTACCATCTCGTTGACGTCAATTTCCTTGATCGCCAGACCCTCACCGCTTTCCCTCGCTAGCACCAGCATGGCTTCGGTCAGCGCCTGCATGTCCCGCGCCACACTGCTGATACGCATCACGGTGCGGCGTTCATAGTCGCCCAACTGACCTTCTTCGAGCAGCATTTCGGTGGCCATCTGAATAACCGTCACCGGGCTACGCAGTTCGTGTGAGGCATCGCGCGTGAAGTTTCTTTCGCGTTCGACAAAGCGATTCAACCGCTCATTCAGGTGGTCAAGCGCATTCGCCAGCACGGCCACTTCCTTGTCGCTGCCCTGACGAATTTCGGACAGGTCAAACAAGGCTTGGTCTGGTTTGTTCAGGTCCAGCTTTTCGAGACGCCGAGCCAGCCGAACCAGAGGCGAGACGGCTTGATGGGACATGCGGTAGGACATCCAGGACAACAACCAGGTCACAATCAGAATGATACCGAGCGGGATCAAGCCGAAGTAGAAGGCCAGGCGCATCAGCTGCGTCTTGTCATACACCAGAATGAAGCGACCTGAGTCATTATCGGTCACATGAGCGATCAGACCGGACTGAATGTCTTCGAGTCTGTTGAAACCCGGGTTCAGTTCTTTCAGGTATTCGGGTATCGGCGCGGAGGTGCCGGCCGGCACGTGATACCCGGTCAGATTGACCGTCACCGGAGGCGAGACAGAGGAATTTTCGGTGACCCGCTGCACGAACAGCTCCGCTTCCTGTTCAATAGCCGTGCGGACGAAAATATTCTGGATAATCCAGCTGGCGACAAAGACGACCAGAATGACCGAGACCAGTATTGCGCCCAGTTGCAGCGCAAAGCCGGCGAACAGTCGCTTGTTGACGCCATCGCCCCGATTGCGTTGTGGCAATTGCGCCTGCGTCATCCGTTTGTGTCGTCTGCCAGTTGGACCAACTTGTAGCCGGAACTGTGGATCGTGTGGAGCAGTTGAGTCCCGAAAGGTTTGTCGACAATCTTTCTCAGGTTATACAGATGCGATCGCAAGGTATCGCTGTCTGGCAGGACATCGCCCCAGACTTCTCGCTCGATATCACGCCTCGAAACCACCTTGGGCGATTCGCGCATCAGAATGGTCAGCAGTTTCAGTCCGATCGGAGAGACGGTCAGTTCCTGTCCGTCTCTGTTGACGGTGTGTGTCGCCGTATCCAGAGTCAGCCCGGCGATCTGATAGACCTGATGCGAGACCTGGCGTCGATTGCGTCTGATCAGTGCATGAATTCGTGCTTCAAGCTCACGAACTTCGAACGGTTTGACCAGGTAATCATCTGCGCCCACGTCCAGACCGGCCACCTTGTCTTCAAGCGTATCGCGAGCGGTCAGCATCAGAACCGGGGTTTGTTTCTTGCCATCGGCACGCAGCCTGCGACACAGCTCCAGACCATCCATGCCCGGAAGCATCAAGTCCAGAACAATGCAGTCATAGCTATTGGTGGTGGCCAGGTGCAGGCCCGTCACGCCATCTGCAGCAAAGTCGAAATGATAGCCCCGCCGCTCGAAATACTCGGCAATCATTTCGGCAATATTGTGGTTGTCCTCGATCAGCAGGATCAAACCCTTGTCCCTGTCGAGTTTGCTCATCAACGTCTCCCAATCTTTTGACCGCAGATCCGATCAGCTCACTTTAGAGTTGTTTCAATGACTGGATCAGCTTGCCCGCCATCTCCTGACCATCGCCATACAGCATGCGGCAATTGTCGGCAAAAAACAGGGCATTCTCAATACCGGCAAATCCGGTGCCCTTGCCGCGCTTGATGACTATCACGTTGCGGGAATGGTCGGCATCCAGAATGGGCATGCCATAGATCGGGCTGCCTTCATCCGTCCGCGCCACCGGATTGACCACGTCATTGGCGCCAATAACGAGCGTCACGTCAGTCTGATCAAACTCGGCATTGATATCTTCCATGTCCTCGATCAGATCATACGGCACGCCCGCTTCGGCCAGCAAGACGTTCATGTGACCTGGCATGCGGCCTGCCACCGGATGGATGGCGAAGCGCACCTTGACGCCACGATCAATCAGTTTTTGACACAACTCCCAGATTTTGTGCTGTGCCTGAGCAACCGCCATGCCATAGCCAGGCACGATCACCACCCGCTCGGCAAAGGCCATCATGACACCCGCATCATTCGCCTGGACCTCCTTCATGCTGCCTTCGATGGCGGCACTGCCTGCGCTGCTCATCGAACCGAACAAGACGTTGAACAAGGATCGATTCATGGCCTTGGCCATCAGTTGGGTCAACAGCGTTCCCGCGGCCCCGACGACCATGCCTGCAATGATCAGAGCAATTCCGCCGGCTGCTGCCACGCCGCCCTGGCTCATCAACAGATAGCCTTCAAAAGCGACTGCAAGGCCGGTAAAGGCGTTATACAAGGAGATAACTACCGGCATGTCAGCCCCGCCGATAGGAAGCGTCATCGACAGGCCAAGCAGTAACGACAATCCAAAGAACAGGCCGATCAGACCCATCTGAGGTTCGCGGAAGATCATCACACCCAACACCGCGATTGCAATCATCAACAGCACGTTGAACTGGTGCTGTCCGGGGAACATGTAGCGCTTGTCCATCCAGCCCTGCAACTTGGCAAATGCAATCAGACTGCCGGAGAACGAAATGGCGCCGATCACCGAACCCAGAAGGCCCAGTACCAGGGCTGTCGGGGTCAGATGGATACTCTCCTGACCAGTCGTCTGCATCAGAGCGATTGCACCGATACACGCCGCTGACCCACCGCCCATGCCGTTGTAAAGGGCAACCATTTGAGGCATGTCAGTCATCGCGACCCGCTTGCCCGAGACCCAGGCCAGGATCGACCCTGTCATCACCGCAACCAGAATGAGAATATAGCGACTCTGATCAATCTCGGGCAAGAACACGGTGGCCACAACCGCCACCACCATTCCGGCGCCTGCCCATCGAATCCCGGCGTGGGCAGTCGAGGGATGGCTCATTCGCTTCAAGCCCAGAATGAACAACAGGACCGAGGCATAGAATCCGCATTGAATCAGAAATATCATCATGAGGATGCTCCACGGTCTTTGCTGGAACGAAACATCTCGAGCATTCGCTCGGTCACCACATAGCCACCGGCCGCATTGCCTGCGCCCAGAACAACAGCGATAAAACCGATGATTTGTTCGGCGAGGCTGTGCGCGTGTCCCAGTGCAATCATTGCGCCGACCAGCACGATTCCATGCACGAAGTTGGATCCGGACATCAGCGGCGTGTGCAGAATGACCGGCACGCGGCCGATAATTTCATAGCCGGTGAATCCGGCCAGCATGAATATGTACAGTGCTATGAATGTGTCCATCAGTTAGCCTCCACGCGTTGGCGTATGGCTTCAAGCCGGATTTTTCCATCGTGTGTGATAGCGCTGGCATCGATGATCTCATCTTCGAAATTCGGTGCAAATTCTCCGTCGATGATTGATTCAGACAGAAAACTGTAGAGGTTTCGAGCAAACATCTGACTGGCATCGATTGGCAACGTGGCGGGCAGATTGACCGGCCCATCGATCGTCACTGACTGATGAACTATCGTCTCACCGAGTCGGGTCAACTCGCAATTGCCCCCCCCCTCAGCTGCCAGATCGATGATCACTGAACCGGGCTGCATTCGCTCGACCATCTCTCGGGTCAGTATCCGCGGAGACGGTCTGCCTGGAATGGCCGCTGTGGTAATCACCACATTGACCGTCTCCAGATGTTCCGCCAGTCGATCCTGCTGTGCCTTGAGCTCCTCGGCGCTCAGCTCGCGGGCATAGCCACCGTCACCGGTGGCGGTGACTGACAGATCCAGAAAACGAGCACCCAGTGACTGAATCTGCTCGCGCGTCTCGGGTCGAACATCATAGCCTTCAGTCATCGCGCCCAGACGACGTGCAGTCGCCAGGGCTTGCAAGCCTGCCACTCCGGCTCCAATCACCAGAACTTTGGCGGGTCGTATGGTTCCCGCGGCGGTGGTCAGCATCGGAAAAAAGCGACCACTCAACTGCGCTGCGTTCAACACGGCTCGGTAGCCAGCAATCGATGCCTGGGAAGACAAGACATCCATGGACTGGGCGCGGCTGATGCGCGGAATCAGTTCAACCGACAATGAGGTCAGTCGTCGATCTCTCATCAGAGCGATCCGGTCATCACCTGAATAGGGGGCCAGAAATCCGGCCACACAACTACCCTCGGAGAGCTTCTTCAGAGTTTTCAGGTCTGGCGGCTGGACACACAAGAACAACTGGGACTCGGCCAGCAACTGCTTGCGACTCACCAGCTGAGCCTGGTCATAGAGGGAATCGGGCAGATGCGCTCGATTGCCCGCACCGGACTCCACCAGAACAGTACACCCCAATGCAGTAAATCGACCCACCACATCGGGCACCAGGGCGACCCGTGTTTCGGAGGCCTCGGTCTGGGCTGGTACAGCGACAATCAGACTCATGACGAACTCCCTCAATCAATCAGACCTCAGCATACCGCCAGAGAGTGCATTTGCAAACTGACTCCTGAGTATCCACCCAATCAACACACACGCAAGTCCGTTCATGACGGCCCACTATCGACCGGGCTGTGAGTCAGTTCGCAGCCTGACATCGGCAGGAAGCTTGCGAACAGGTTTTGCTTGCAATTGTGGCGTGCTTCTGGTCTTGTGAATCAAACCAGCTACCGGAACACCAAGATGCAGGATTTGCACCTGAAAGTTCTCCGAACCGATGTCGCCGGGATGCCTCTGGAATGGATCAATTACCAGCAGGCCGCCAAGCTTCACGCGCTGGATCAGGTCGTCTATGACGTCGGACAGACGGTCTACCGGATTCACGGTGGCATCAGCGCGGTCAGCGGTCAGCGGTCACGCATCACGGTCCGCGCAGTGATCGCGACCTGTGGCGTCCACCCCGGACACGGCCATAACCACCCGGCCTACTCACCGCCCTTGTGCAATACCTCCCTGTTCAAAAGAGACCAGAATTTATGTCTGTATTGCGGCGATCAGTTCAGGGATATCGAATTGTCCCGAGATCACGTCACACCCATCAGCCGCGGGGGCCAGGATATCTGGAGTAATGTGGTCACCGCCTGCAAACGCTGCAACAATCACAAGGCCGATCGAAGCCCCGAACAGGCAGGCCTTGAGTTGATTGCCATTCCATTCATTCCCACTCACGCCGAATATATCTTTCTTCAGAGCAAACAGATTCTGGCTGATCAGATGGACTTTCTGCTGGCCCACTTTCCAAGAAACAGTCCACTGCTCGAACGAATCGACAAGAGCCTGATTGAGCATGAGGCCACAGGCGAGCACTGACTCAACAACCTGAAGAGAAGCCGGACATCAGAACCCTGATAGAATGGTGCGCTCTCTCAACACATTGAATCCGAGAATGAACACACCTGCCGCCGTCACACTGATCGATGCCAGCCTGTATGTCTTTCGAGCATGGTTTTCGGTCCAGGCCCCCATGCAGGACAAGGACGGTAATCCAACCAATGCGGTGTATGGATTTACCGGATTTCTGCTCAGCCTGCTCGATCAGGATCGACCAGACTTCGTGGCTGCAGCATTTGACGAGTCACTCCAATCCTCGTTTCGCAATGACATCTATCCAGCGTACAAGGCCAACCGTGATCCGGCGCCGGATGAACTGAAACGCCAGTTCATGCATTGTCAGGCCGTCGCCGAAGCACTGGGAATCGATACCTTCTCCGATCAACGTTTCGAGGCTGATGATTTCATCGGCACGCTGGCACATCGAAAGAAAGCGAAAGGACATCGAATCCAGGTCGTCTCTGCGGACAAGGACCTGGCCCAGCTGATTGGAACTGACGATCTGTTCTGGGATTTTGCCAATCAGCGCCGCCTGGACGTTCAAGGCATCGTTGATCGGTTTGGCGTCAAACCCGAACAGATTGCCGACTACCTGGCGCTGACCGGTGATTCGGTCGACAACATCCCCGGCGTGCGGGGTATTGGTCCCAAGGCAGCGGCAGCGCTGATCCAGCATTTCGGTTCTCTGGACAGCATTCTGACTCGCGCCGATGAGATCGAATTCCTGAGTCTCAGAGGCGCAAAGAGCATCGGCAAGAAAATTCGGGATCAAGCGGATGACGCCATTCTGGCTCGACGCCTGACAGGCTTGTCACTGGAGGCACCCATCCCCGAGCCGGAGCCCTCATTGAACTGGGCCCGACCGGATCTGGATGCCTTGTTCGAACTGTTCGATTATCTGGGCATGGGCAGCATGACACGACGCCGCTGTGAGCGACTGGTCAGCGTCTGGGATGATTGCCGCTCAGAGTGAGCAGCTGACCGCATCAGTTGCCGCCGTCTGAAGCTACACCTTTGGCTTCGTTCATCGACTCTACATGAGCCTTGACCTCACTGGAGTCAGCCACTGTCGGAGGTGCCCAGCCCTCGGACAGGTCAATGCTCAATGTTTGCTGGGCCGTCAATTCAACGCCATCTTTTACTTGACCGGTGATCGGATCGTACTGACCCAAATGGCTGTCAGCGACCAGGATGTATTGATCCTTCATGATACCGCCACTGCGAGGGTAATCCAGCTGATCGAAACCAGAGATCAGAACCTGTCCGTGAAAGCCATCCAGACCGGTCTCGTCCACCTGGACACGAATGACGCGTTGTGGATTGAAGCTGTTCTGGATGAGGATCAGTGAGTCCTGGTACCAGTCAATGTCTTCGATGCCTCCCAGGTTGGTCGAACCCTGGACCATCTTGTGCGCCTTGCGATCTGACAGGGAGACAGCAAACAGACCCAGTTCATAATCGGCAAAGTACAGAATGTCCTTGTCCGCGTGCAAGGCAATGCCGCGCAGCGAGGTGAATTTCGGAGAATGCAGGAATACCTCAGGCGTTTCTGAACCCGGAGACAGGCGATAAATGACCTTGTTCATCGAATCACTGGCATAGACCGTCCCATCGTCATCGACCGTGACATATTGAACCAGCCCAGCACGCTTGCCCATCTCCTCAATCGGGAAATCATGTCGAGACAGAAACTCGCCGCTTTCCAGATCATAGCGGGCCAGCCCTGCCCGGCCAATCTCGCTGCGGTTGACCCCTCGAACATGTGGGGTCACTGCATCACTGACCCAGAGAATGCCACGGCTTGCATCGATTGCCAGACCAAACACACCGAGCAACTGATCTGCAGGCTGATCGGTAATGAATGGTTCTGGTTTGCCTGACTCACCCACACTCAATATCTGTCTGCCTGCGACGTCACCAATCAGGAATCGATCGTGCACCGGATCATAAACGAATGATTCGATCATCAATGCTGAGTTGCCAACGTTGAAGTAGATCTGTGCCTTGCCCTGAGGCTTGCTTGACTTGTCGAAAATATCCTGAATGTGATAGTAGACCTCAGTGCCCTTGATGTTATCGAAATCAGTGTCGCCATCCATGCTGAAGCTCAAACCCTGCTGGGTGAGCTGGATCAGAATGTTATAGGCCTCGGACTTGCGATCCTGGAGCGCCAAGGCTTCTGCAAGCTTGAACTGAAACTGCGAATGATAGGGACGCAAGTCCGCAAGTTTGGTCATCACGTTCGTATAGACGGGGTAGTCCTGCGCCACATACGCCCGTCGAGCAATTTCGAGCAACAGCGGGATATCGCTGGTCTCTCGAATGATTGCATTGACATCTACTCGTTCGCTGTCAGCGCTGATCGCCGCAGTAGAATCGTTCTGTGCCATCAGGGTACAAGGCAAGAGGATCGCCATCATCGCAAGGACGCACGGCAATGCGCGGCAGGAAACTGTCGTTTTGATCGTCATAGTCTGTCCGATTCGTGTTCTTGGTTGTGCGTTAGTCCGCAAAATTGCAGTGAGGTTCAACCGCAACAAACCGCACATTTTCTCACATCACAACCGCCAATGCATGTCATCCTGCTATGATCGTCATCGGCCTCATTCAGCAGCGGAGTTCACCCCCATGAGCACGACCCCGATTGACCCCATTCTTTTCCATGGACGCTTTCTGGATATCCGCCACCAGGACGGCTGGGAATACTGCGATCGCGCCAACGCAACGGCCGTCGTCGCCATTGTGCCGGTGATCGATCGTCACAGCCTCTGTCTGGTCGAGCAGTATCGAAAACCGGTCCGTGCATCGGTGATCGAATGTCCGGCCGGCCTGGTCGGAGACCAGGACGTCGACGAGGCATTGATCTCGGCTGCAGAACGAGAGCTACTCGAGGAAACCGGTTACAGCGGTCACTTGAGCGCCCTTTTTTCAGGCCCGACATCACCTGGCATGAGCTCGGAAATGGTGCATTACTTCCTCGCCGAAGACATGGTCAAGCAACATGATGGTGGCGGTGTCGGCGATGAATCCATCATTGTGCATACCATTGCGCTTGCCGACCTGGATCGATGGTTAAATGACCAGATCAATGCCGGAAAACTGATCGACCCCAAGGTCTATGCAGCACTGTATCATTTGAAAACACTGACGAGAAGCAAATAGCTCAGTCCACAATTCGTTAACAAATTCTTTGTTATAATACCTTCTGAGTGTTTAACAGTGAGGGAGTGATATGAATAAACGAATTTTACTGGGCCTGTGCGCAGGTCTGATACTTGGGCAAAGCGCCACAGCCGCCAATTTGGCCGCTGATGGCACCGGTCAAGTGCTTCTGTTTCCGTATATGGCTGTTTCGCAGAACCAGCAAACCCTGCTGGAAATTCACAACAACGATCGCAACCAGGGCACCGCGACGAGAGTGGTCTTCAAGGACCACCTGAACGGTCGTCCACTGGCTCAGTTGAATGTCTATCTGGGTCCCGGAGACAGCTGGACCACCGCAGCATTTGCCCCCATCGGCAGCTTACCTCGCCTGATCGACACTGGCGACAGCAGTTGCACGGTCGCGCTGAACAATGTCTACGAAGAGAGCTTCGCTCAGCCTCAGGACACGATTTCGCAGAGCACCCAACGATTGACTCGCGGATGGATCGAAGTGTATCAGATGGGCATGATCCCCGCTGACCTTGCCAGTGACTGTGATCAATTGACAGCGCGCAATCAGGTAGGAGGCAGTTGGTTTTCAAATGGTGCTAGCCAGGGTAATGCGGTCGATGTGACACCACCCACAGGATCGCTGACCGGATGGTCCACCATGCTGTTCACTGAATTCGGAGATGCCTATCAGGTGCCGCCGATAGTCATAGAGTCTTTCTCCGACCGCAGCCTGCACTTCTCACCCAATGTGCAGAACCGTCCAAATCTGTCGCAGGTCAATCCGGCCGTCAGCACACGCCAGGTCGCTACTTCCACTGGCAGCGAGATCAGAACCTCTACCTGGACGTCACTGCCAATCCACGCGATTGATGCCCTGTTGATGTCCACGTCTCTTGAAGGTAACTACTCGGTCAATGAATCCACCAGAGCGACCTCCTTGCTGTTGTTCTTCAATCCAACCCGACCCTATCACGGCGATGTGGACGGGTTCTATCTGAACAACAGCGTCAACCGGGTTCTGGCACCATTCACGGTCAGCAATCCCCCCCAGCCTGGCGAATCAACCACCAGCACCGAACTGATGAGTGAAGCCTTGAATCGGGAAGGCGTCCCGGAAACACCCTCATTCCACTCTCAAACCTGCACTGACTATCGCTGGGCAATGAACGAAATATTCATTCTGCGGTTCGTCGGTGTCTATGCCAACTGTTCCAATGGAGAGGGAGCCGTACTGGTTCGCGCAGCTGACGGACATATAATCTTCGATCTTGAAGGCCAGCCAATCACCTCTGATGAAGGCCACATCTATCAGGGACAACCGTCAACCGGCTATCTGCTTGAAGCCATTCGCTTCGACAATGCTTTGTCTGATGGTAGCGAAGCGGAAACGGTCTTCGCCTGGACTCGCACCCTGAATGCACAGGCGCCAACCGTGGAATAACCGAGCAAGTGCGACAGGCGACGATCCGTTGCCTGTCATTTTAAACGCAGCCTTCGGGCTGCGTTTATTTGCCCAGAACTCGACGCGACCTGATCAGCCGTGTTCTCTGGTAGATACAAATTCGAGCTCGGGCCAACGCTCTACAGTCAGCTGCAGATTGACTCGAGACGGAGCCAGATAGACTAACTGCTGATAGGCATCAATCGCCAGATGTTCGTCATTCTTGGCGATCAACTGTGCTTTCTGGCTCTCAGAACCAATAACCCAGCGTGCAGTGGCGATCTGCACATTCTCAAAGATCGCGTCGACGTTGTATTCCGCCTTGAGGCGATAGGCCACTACCTCGAACTGGAGGACACCCACCGCACCGAGAATCAAATCATTGCTCAGCATCGGCTTGAAAAACTGAGTGGCACCCTCTTCAGAAAGCTGCTGCAGGCCCTTTTGGAGCTGTTTGAGCTTCAGCGGATCGCGCAATCTGGCTCGTCTAAACAGTTCAGGCGCAAAGTTCGGAATACCCCTGAAACGCAACGTTTCACCTTCGGAAAAACTGTCGCCAATACTGATGGTGCCATGATTGTGAAAGCCGACCACATCGCCGGCATAGGCCGTTTCGACATGCTCTCGATCCTGCGCCATGAAGGTCAGCGCATTGGCAATCTTCATGTCCTTGCCCGAGCGGCTGTGAAACAGTTTCATACCTCGCTCAAATTGCCCTGAGCAGATTCGAATAAAGGCCACCCGATCACGATGTGAGGGGTCCATGTTGGCCTGTACCTTGAAGCAGAACCCTGTGAACTGGCTTTCGACAGGCTCGATGATACGCTGATCCACTTCGCGTGGCTGTGGTGGCGGAGCATGTTTGACAAAACTGTCTAGCAACGGCGCCACCCCAAAATTGTTGACCGCCGAACCAAAGAACACCGGCGTCAGACGACCCGCCAGATAGGCTTCAGGGTCAAACGCATGACTGGCACCGGCGACCAATTCGATCTCCTCACGTAATTCAGCCGCCATACTACCAAGCATCTCGTCCAGTTCGGGGCTATCCAGCCCCTTGATCCGTCTGGCTTGCTGGGTCTCGTAATTTCGACCAGATTCATACAACAGAACCTCATCATCGAGCAAGTGATACACCCCACGAAGCCGCTGACCCATGCCGATCGGCCAGGTCACCGGAGCACACTGAATCCCCAGCACCGCCTCGACTTCATCAAGCAGCTCTACCGGATCACGGCCTTCTCGATCGAGTTTGTTGATGAAGGTGAAAATCGGCGTCGAACGAAGCCGACAGACATCCATCAGCTTGATGGTCCGCTCTTCCACACCCTTGGCACAGTCGATGACCATCAGGGCAGAGTCGACCGCCGTCAGCGTGCGGTAGGTATCTTCTGAAAAGTCGGCGTGTCCCGGCGTATCGAGCAGATTGACAATGTACTCGCCATAGATGAACTGCATGACCGAAGAGGTCACCGAAATACCGCGCTCCTGTTCCAGCTTCATCCAGTCGGAAGTGGCATGGCGAGCGGCACGCTTGGATTTGACGGCACCAGCCATCTGAATGGCACCGCCGAACAACAGCAGTTTTTCTGTCAGGGTCGTCTTGCCAGCGTCTGGGTGAGAGATGATAGCAAACGTGCGTCTGCGATTGATTTCATTGAGAAAATTACTATCAGCCATACTCTGTAAATCCTGATTTGCACTTAAATTTGTACTTGTTTGTTAATTTACCTTTTGAAGCCATTTCAAAAGGTGCGGCATGTTACGTGAAACTTGATTTCTTCCCATCGATAACCCTCAGCCATTATCTAAGGAGCCTCTGAACAAGTCTTAAGCGGATTGGATTGAGAAGGAAAATGCGTCCGATCAAGGCGCATAAGCTGAGTCATCGTGGTGCGATGGCTCAGCTCATGCAACGCCCAGCGGGCGTCGTTCACGCTCAAGACAGCCGATCGCGACTTGTTCAGAGGCTCCCTAAATGGTTAGGTCTGTCAGAAGTTTTATTAAGCACACCATTATTTCATACCTTAACCCATCCATAAACTAGCTATTCGTGTTCATAATAGCCAACATATAGATCACAAATGTGGCTTTAAGGCAACATTTCCCATATTTTATAATTGACTTCACCCATAAGTCAATGATATGTTGAAAATGTAGAACATTTAGCCCATATAAGTGGATTAAAAGAAACCTGAAATCATGTCACGCACAAACAAAATAGCGAAAGCCCCTCCCGCCGCTGTAGAACTGGCATTAATCCAGTTAGGGAAAAATATCCGTACCGCAAGATTGCGCCGCAAGTTGCGGTTAGAGGATATGGCAGGGCGCATTGGTGTTTCGCGCTATGTCATGTCGGATATCGAAAAGGGCAAACCCTCCACGGCTATCGCCACTTATATGGGGGCTTTATGGGTTTTTGGGCTATTAGGCGATATGAATCTTATCGCTGATCCAGATCAGGATGAAGAAGGTAAAATATTGGAAAAATCCCGCGCACCAAAAACCGCAGGAAAACGGAAAAAGGCATTAGATAATGACTTCTGAACATGAATGTTTTGTATATATCGTCTTGCCTGATGAAACCGAGTTTGTCACTGCGGCGCGTTTTCGCGTCTCGCGCACCCGTGACGGTGAGCCAGTTGGCGAACTGGTCTATGGTAAAAGCTATCTAGCCAGAGCCAACGCTGTAGAGCTTGATCCAACGGAACTAAAGCTCAGTAGCACTAAATATGAAACCGCCCGCATGAGCGGTTTTTTCGGTGCTATTCGGGATGCTATGCCTGACTATTGGGGACGGCGCGTGATTGAACGTAATGCTGGGCAAACAGGATTGGAAGGGTTTGATTTTCTCATGCAGGGTGCAGATGACAGAGCAGGTGCATTAGGCTTTGGGCTTAATGCTGAACCTCCTGCGCCACGCCGTACCTTCAATCGCACCCTTCATCTGGAAAAACTTCAAGCTACAGCCGAAGCTATTTTAAATGATCAAACGGATGATATAGACAATCAAGATGACGCTCAGCAAGTTCAAGAATTACTGCTGGAAGGAACATCAATGGGTGGTGCTCGCCCAAAGGCTGTTGTGGAAGATGACAATAGCCTTTGGGTAGCCAAATTTTCCAGCCCACAGGATCGCTGGAATCATCCGCGTGTTGAGCATGCTTTTTTAAAGCTTGCCAAGCATTGTGATTTGAATGTTGCAGATAGCAAGATTGTTAAAGTTGGTGGCAAGGACGTACTGCTTGTGCGGCGTTTTGACCGCGATCATACCGATAAAGGTTATCGCCGTCACCGCATGGTGAGTGCACTAACATTGCTTCGATCAGAAGAAAGCCCAGCGGCTAAAAATGGTTGGTCATACTTGCTACTTGCCGATGAAATTCGCCGCACAAGTAGTCACCCAGAACAGGACTTAACAGAGCTTTATGGGCGCATGTGCTTTAACGCACTTGTCTCCAATCTTGATGATCACCCACGCAATCATGCCATTCTTGCTAAAAACACCCATTGGCGTTTAAGTCCAGCCTATGATTTAACACCCACTCTCACTATTGCACTGGAAAACAGGAATTTAGCAATGGCTTGCGGTTTGCATGGCCGCATGGCGAATAAAGAAAATCTTTTGAGCGGTCATGCTCGCTTTCTTCTCAATGAGGAGAAAGCGAATTTTATCATAGACGATATGGTAAACCTTATAAGGTCTGAATGGGACTCCTGCTTACATCGTGCAGGAGTCAGCCATCAAGATTGTGAAACCATTCGTAGTAGCTATATGTATGAAGGCTTTTTTAATCCAATATCTGCCTATTAAAATAGCATAAAGCAGGGTTTAAACTCCTGCTTTATCATTAAGGTAATCTATTGGGAGCCTCTAGGGAGCCTCTGAATAAGTCTTAAGCGAGTTGGATTGAGAAGGAAAATGCGTCCGATCAAGGCGCATAAGCTGAGTCATCGTGGTGCGATGGCTCAGCTCATGCAACGCCGAGCGGGCGTAGTTCACGCTCAAGACAGCCGATCACCACTTGTTCAGAGGCTCCCTGAATGCGAAATGATCGCGAACGTGCGACGACGACTGACTTCGCCTGGTATGGAACTCATGGGTTCTGGGTCGGATCGGGCAATGGGGCGACAGTATACAAAAAAAGCCGTGCGGCCTGTAGCATCCTATCGTCTGGCGCGTGTTTGCCCCTGCCCCGTCAACCAGTGTCCTGGCTTTGGGCGCTCCTGGGTCTGGTCGGAAAACCTGAATTCGAATGGAATGGATTCAAGAGACATGTCCCGATTGATCTGCACCGCAAAATGCAGATGTGGCCCAGTGGAAAATCCGGTATTGCCTGACAAGGCAATAACTTCACCGGCCAGCACTGTCCGCCCCGGCTTGACCATGGCGCTCTCCAGTTGCAGGTGTGCATAGATTGTCATGCTGCCATCATCGTGAACGATTCGTACCGTGTTGGCCCGAGAGGCCAGCTCTGGATCGCGCGTTCCGCCGGCGTGAAAATCCTTCTCGACATGCATCACCACGCCATCGCGAGCAGCCATGACCGGGGTTCCTTCAGGCATGGAAATGTCAATCGCATAATAGGATTGACGATCCTGATGAGTGGCCTCACCACCAAATCCCTGGCCAATGTAATACGACTTGCTGGATCGAAATGGCACCTGATAGCCATGCGTCCGGTCAACGGCCGTTCCGGGTTCGCCGGGAACAGCCGTATCCATCCTGATGGCATATTGCCAGCCCTTGCGCAGGTCATCTGGTCGGACTGTGGCAATCCGATATTCGCCATGCTCGGGCAGCAGGAAGCGTCCAGGCAATACCGGTTCGACTCGAATATTCTCCTCTTCGGTCAGCGTCAGCTGGATGCTGATCGGGCCATGCCAGTGATTGTAGAACAGGAAGTGGTGCTCGCCTTCCTGCTTGTCAGTGCGCAAGGTGACCATATCGCTGTTGTCAATATCGGTCACTAGACGTTCAGTGACGGGTTGATCGGTACTTGGCTTGCGATCGGTATAGTGCTGAATGCCGTCCTCATCCACGTAGGAATAAATGCGTTTACCGAATGCCTGTCCGCTGAACAAGACGCCCAGTATCAGCATGATGAGCGTCAGGGTGTGTCGACTCAGCATTCGATGACATTCACGGCCAGGCCGCCCCTCGAGGTTTCCTTGTATTTGCTGCGCATGTCGCGACCGGTCTCGCGCATGGTCTTGATGACCTTGTCCAGGGACACCCGGTGCTTGCCATCGCCCTGCATCGCCATCCGCTGCGCATTGATCGCCTTGACCGCGCCCATCGCATTGCGCTCGATGCAGGGAATCTGTACCAATCCACCAATCGGGTCGCAGGTCAGACCGAGGTTATGCTCCATGCCGATTTCAGCAGCATTTTCGATCTGCCAGGAGCTACCACCCAGCGCCGCGGTC
>QIKT01000116.1 GCA_003233095.1 Oceanospirillales bacterium
AGCTGTCCAAGACAGTTCACGGCATTGACCACTGATCAACTCGGTGCACTGGCGACACCCCTGATTGGACGAGGTGTTGCCTATGCCGATATCGACTCGGACGGCGATCTGGATCTGTTGATCGGCCAGGCTGGCGGGTCAGCGCGGCTGTTTCGCAATGAGACCGAATCGGGACATTGGATCCGTCTGGATGTTCGCAAGTCGGACGCGATCACTCGCGCGCTGGACTGTCGGGCCAGGCTCACAAGCCCACATCCACAGCAACGTCGTTTCAATCCGACTCGAAGCTATCTCTCGCAGGTGGAGTGGGAGGTCACCTTTGGTCTGGGTGATCACAGCGACCCCGTGACTGTGGAGGTTGATTGCCCCGATGGCAGCAAGACAACATTCGAGCAACTGAGCGTCGATCAGCTGCATCGCCTCACGATGAGTAGCCAATGACCCAGCTTGCCCCTGGCACCGATCTGGAAGTCGTTGACGTGCTCAATCGAGGTGGTTGGGCCAATGGTGATGTCTACAAGGTTCGCGATACTTTGGGCACCGGTTTACTGATCGTCAAGACCTATGCGGACAAGAACCGCCTGATCCGATTGCTCGGCGCTTACCTGCTGGTCAGAGAACGGCGAGCGTATCGATTACTGGCGGATCTGCAGGGAATCCCGGCGATGATCACATCACCGAGACGGGATGTTCTGTTGCTGGAGCACATCGATGGGGAGCGTCTCAGACAGCCCGTGTTTGATCGGGCAGGGCGCCTGGTGGTTGATCGCCTGCGCATTCTGCTTGATTGCATGCATGATCGGGGGCTGTGCCACATGGATTTGCGTAATCAGGGAAACATCATGGTCACAGCGGATAACGAGGTCTATCTGCTGGACTTTGCGTCATCGGTCCGTTGCGATGGACGCTGGTTTTTGACTCGCTGGCTGGGACGGGTATTTTTGAAGTTTGATGAATATGGCTTCAACAAATGGCAGCAACGAGCCAACAGCACACCTGGCGACTGATTGGTCGCTCCCTGCCCGTTGATTGTCCTGCCAATCGGTCAAAGCGGTTTGAGTGTCGCTTTTCTGAGGATGACTGGCTGCTCAGGCACATCACCGCTGCCCTGTTGCTCCGAAAAGCCGGTCTGAACCGTGCCGATGGCTTGCACGACGTCCCATCCATCGATGACGGTGCCGAACACCGTATAACCCCACGACCGACGATTCGGATCCAGGCTGTCGTTGTCGGACAGATTGAAATAGAACTGAGAACTGGCCGAATGCGGGTCATCGAGGCGTGCCATCGCGACGGATCGCTGCTGATTGGTCAGTCCATTGCCAGACTCGTTGATCACAGCGGGCAGCGTCCTGATTTCAGTGCCGTCAGCTAAATATCCTCCACCTTGCACCACAAAGTCGGCGACAACCCGGTGAAATTGGGTCCCATCATAGCGGCCTGACTGAACATAGCTGAGGAAGTTGTTGACGGTGACCGGTGCCTTTCGCCGATCAAGTTCAAGCGTGATGTCGCCTGCAGAGGTGCTGAGGATCACGGTCGGATAGGTCTCATCAGGATAAACCGGGTCGTTGACCAGGCAGGTGAATGAGTCGGCACTTGATGGTTGAGCGGCCATCAGACTGCACAGTAACAGCAGCGGGGCGGAGACAGATGATCTCATGAACGATCCTTTCACAGTATGTTGATCAATGGGTTCCTAGAATACGCTGGTTCAACCCCCTCTGCATCTGGTTGACACGCTAGGGTTCGCCCTACAGCTCTCTGCAAGCTGAATGTGTGTTACGGAACAACTGCGAACTGTTATGTGAATTCGGTCACTGAACGGATCACATTCTGTATAATGGGTGCTATTCACTCATTTAATTTTGGGGGTACGTTGATGTCACGTTTCGAGCGAATACTGATTTCCTGCACTGCTTTGCTATTAATGATTCCTGCCGCATTTGCAGAAACAGGTACGAATACTCAGGCGTCCAATCCACGCGGTGGTGCTGATTTCACCAGTGTGACTCATTTCCCTGACCCTGCCAGTTATGGCAATGCGTTCACTTACAGCATCGCGATGATGTCTGGCGGCCCTAGTGGTGTCACCGTCGATGGCTCATACAGCAATCTGGATGTGAACTCATTTGCGGACCTGGACCCATTTTCGCAGACTGTCACCAATTTCTATGATAATGGCATGGGTGGTGGGTCAGTTCCCGACGGCACTTGGAACTGCGTATCATCGGCCGGATTCTTTTCCTGTTCTCCGAGCGGAATCAGTGGTCTGGGTCCTGGTGATTTGCCTTCTGGTGATCACCTCTTCGAGATCACAGTGGTGGTAAACAATCCCATGCCACCTTCGATGAATATCTTCAATCTGGATTTGACCACGACCTTCGGATCACCGCTATCGGTTCCGACCACGATTCAGAGTTTTGGTAACGGCACCACGCTGCAGTTGACTCAAGGTGTGGCACAGAACCCCCAGTTCCCCGTTGCTGGTGATCCGTTCGAATATCTGATCCAGGTCACCAATACCGGCGGCGCCACGGCGGATGATTCGTTTGCCATCGACATCGGTTCAGACAATGCAAGCAATTTCTCTGTGGTGTCCGGACCGTTTTTCTGCTCACCACTAGGCATGGGAGTGTCATGCTCTTACGACGAGACGGTCGCTGGTCCATTCCAGATGGGAGAGAGCCGTCAACTGGTTCTGAGTGCCGATTCACCAGACCCCATAATTCAATTAGGGTTGTTCATTTCAACTGTGACCCTGGTTCCCGGGGGCATGGACACGGTTGCAGGCACCAACCCGTTACCGATTCCGACCAATAACGCCGCCACCATCAATACGACGATCACCCCTCCGCCGAACCCTGCCAATCAGGGCGATCAACTGGTCTATACGATTACTGTGGACAACTTCGGTGGTGGCGCGGCAGCACGCGATGTACTGATTGATTTTTTCGGCACTGACGATTTCGACTCAGGTACTTCATCCTTTGATAGTTTGGGCGGCACAAACTGGACCTGCGGCGGCCTTCGCAGCGCACGTCCTGGACGAGCACGTGGGGTGGGTATCAATAATTTCTGTACCTACAACCTCGATCTGCTACCTGGCGCAACAACCACTCCGTTGACGGTCGTCGTCAACAGCCCAACCGATCCAATGGCCACCGAGTATCTGGGCAGCATTTTCCAGGCGGCCTTCAATTATGGGGGTGGTCCAGGCGATATTCAGGACTTCTTCACAACCCTGACGCCAGTAGAGGTCGGTGCCACGGGTGTCGATCTGGAATTGATCCGTGAATCAACCGTCGAGAGCGTGCAGATAGGCGATGAATTCGAATTTCAATATACCGTCAACAATATTGGCGACAGTCCGGCCTCTGGTCTGAATGTGAGGGAAACTCTACCAGATGGCATCGTCTATATTGGATCGACTGGTCAGGAATGGGTCTGTGAACCCAATGGCCAGCTCATACAATGTATCTTCCGACGCAATCCACTGATTGCCAATGACAGTACCGGCTATTCCATTCAGTTGCAGGCACCTGAATTCGAAGGGCCCATCAGCAGCACAGCGCGCTTGAGTCAGAATGAGTCCGATATCAATCCGGACAACAACGTTGACAATATCACCGTGACGGTAGTTCAGAGACCACCAGTCGATCTGGTTCTGGACAAGACCAGTTCGGTCGACATCGTCCAGCCCGGCGATAGTTTCCAGTATCAACTCTCAGTGGTCAATTCTGGTGCTAACCCGGCAGCGAATGTCCGTATCGAGGACATGCTGCCTGCCGGAGTGGGATACGTCGGATTCACAGGCTCGGACTTCACTTGTTCACAAGACAGTGGATTGGTGACCTGTTCTCTGAGTTCTGACATGCTACCGGGTGACAATCAAATCGTCACACTGAACGTCACTGCGCCACTTGATCCAGGCGTAATCATCAATACCGCGACTGCCTTCTCTTTAGAAGCCGATAGCCAAGCAGCCGATAACACGTCCAGCGCAGAAACGCTGGTCGCTGGCAACGGAGCGGATCTGAGCCTCAGCCTGATGGCGAGTGCACCGTCCGCTGCGGTCAACCAGGATCTGAATTACACCATCACCGTGCAGAATCTTGGGCCAGAAGATGCCAGTGATGTGATGGTCATTGACAGCTTGCCATCCGGTTTCGGCCTGGACACGATTGATGCGCCAGACTGGATGTGTTCAGCGGCAGGGTCCATGGTCAGCTGCGATCTCACCCAAGCCTTGGGTGCCGGCGAGAACAGTGTCATCGTTCTCAATGGTGTTGTCCTGGCGAGCAGCGGCACACTGGACAATTCAGCCAGCGTGTCCGCTTCGACCACTGATCCTGATTCCGGCAACAACCTGGCAATGACATCGACCAGCATTGCCTCTGGTGGCAATCTGGCCGATCTCGAAATCACCAAGATCGACAGCACGGATCCCGTTCAGCCCGGCGAGTCGTTTGACTACCTCATCACAGTTCGGAATCTGGGGCTGGGCGCGGCGACTCAAGTGCAGGTGATTGACCAGTTGCCTGCGGGATTGACTGTCACCAATGTTGCCTCACCTACTGATGTTAGCTGTGTGGTTGCAGGCAGTACCTTGACCTGTGACTTTGACAATCGCCTTCAAAATGGCGACGACAAACTGATCACTGTCTCTGTGACGGCGCCAGATGATGAGCAGGTGCTCAGCAACACGGTCAATGTCATCAGTCTGAGTCTGGATTCCGATCTGTCCAACAACCTGGATATTGAAGAGACCACCGTCAGTCGAACTCCGTCACAGCAGCAACTGCGAGACGCCCTGGGTGATACGTTGGGTGGTTTGAATGATCCGTTAATTAACGACAATATCGAGCCAATCTCATCACTCTGTTCCTCGCCGCCTCCAGGCCTGGTTCCATTCTGTAGCGCTTTGTTTGGGGCTCTGAACGATGGCCAGGCAGGTGACGCGGCAGGCGCCATTCGCTCAATCGTGGGCTTGCAGACCAAGTCGCAGAACACCTCTCTGGTCGAGGCCAGCGCGGTCCAGTTCCGAAATATCGATGCGCGCATGTCGCAGAATCGCGGCGGCGCAGGGGGCTTCAGTGTCTCCGGACTGAACATTCGCTACGGCAATGAGAATCTGCCGGTATCATTCATGCAGACCGCCGATGACGAAGACACAGAGATCAGCTCTGCTGGATTGGTCAAACCATGGGGTTTCTTTGCAAACGGCACCATCAGCATGGGTGAGCAGGACAATGAGACCAATCTGGTCGGCTATGACTTCGATACCTATGGCATCACGGCCGGTGTGGATTATCGTTTCTCGAGCAAGTTCATTGTCGGTACCGCACTCGGCTATGCCGATTACGAATCGGACTTCGTCGATGGCTCGACTCTTGAGACCGAGGGACTGACGCTGCATCTGTACAGCAGTTATTACCCAACAGACCGCCTCTACGTTGACGGAAGATTGAGTCTGGGTTCTCAGGATTTCAATCAGCTGCGTCCAATCAGCTTCTCGCTCGGTGACTTCAGCGTCAATGATCTGGCCATCGGTGAAACCGAAGCCGATCAACTCGCATTCGCGGTATCCAGCGGTTACAACTTCAACCGAAATGGATGGAACATTACCCCATCGATCAGTCTCAGCTATCTTGATGCCGAAATTGATGGGTTCACCGAAACAGGTACTGATTTTGCGCTTATCTATGACAAACAGTCCGTCGAGTCTCTGATCTTCGGTGCGTCGTTGAATGTATCCAAAGCCATCAGTTTGAGCCAGGGTATTCTGACCCCCACCTTTGACGTCAGCTATCACCATGAGTCGAGCAATGATGACAACGATATCAATTCTCAAATTTTCGGTTCGTCGGCGAGCAGTGCATTTTTTGTGGATGCAGACTCGCCAGATCGTAACTATGGAAGTGCTGGTCTGGGCGTGGTCTACATCACCTCGAACGGTAAACAGCTTTATTTCAACTATCGAGAAGTACTGGGTATCAGCGGATTCTCGCGAAGTACCTTCAATGCCGGTTTCCGGATGGAGTTTTAGGAGGAGAGTATGAAAATCATGACTGCACAATCGATGTACCTTGCGGGCTCTCTGGCTGCCATTGTTCTGGTCAGTGGTTGCGCTTCGGCCCCATCAGTTGACCCGAATAATTATGATGGATCAGTCAAAGTGGATGACCTGTTCATTGTGGACTGTCTGTTACCGCCACAGGTCAGGCAACTCGGCCAGAATTACACCTACCTCGCTGCTCGACAGCCGATACGAGCTTCAGCCAAGAACTGCGGTATTCGAGGCGGTGAGTACGTAGCTTATGACCGCGCCAGCATGGCAACGGCTTTGAAAGTCTGGCTACCTGCCGCTGAAGGTGGTGATGCAAAGGCCCAGACTTACGTTGCAGAAATCTATGAAAACGGCATGGGCGTTGATCCCGATTTTTCGACGGCCGCACGCTGGTATCAAAAAGCGGCTGATCAGGGTGATTCCCGTGCAATGATTGGCTTGGGTAACCTCTATGAGTTGGGCCGCGGGGTCGCAAAAGACACCACCCAGGCGATGAACTGGTACCGAAAGGCATCCGGTATTACTGACGGTATTCTGGAGTTGTCCACTCAGGAGCAAATCCAGGAACGCAGACGGGTTGCCGAAGAAGCAGAACAGCTTCGGGAACAAGTCACTTCACTGACCTCTGCACTGGATGACAACGAACAGGCCTTGCAACGTCGCAAGCGCGATCTGGTCAGAGCTCAGAAGGATCTGCAGGCCACATTGGCCGAACTTCAGCAGGAGCAGTCTCAGAACGGTCAGGTGTCTGCTCAGGACTTGCAGGCAATGGATGCCCTGCAAACTGAAAACGCCATGCTTAGACAGCGTTTGACGACCGCAGAGACCAGCAAGAATTCACTGACCGCTGAACTTGCCTCTGTGCGACGCAGTGCCGAGGAAGCGGAAATTGAACTGTCAGTCGCCAACTCTCAGTTAGCTGATCGAAAGGCGACATTTCAAGATTCCGAACGTCAGCTAAACAGCATGAAGCAGAGTCTGGCGTCTGCTCGCTCTTCTGGTGCTGCTTCGGACGAACTGGCACTGCTGCAGTCACGAATTTCCGAGCAGGATAATGCGCTTGAAGATGAGCGGGCACTGCTCAGTACTCAGCAGAAGGAACTTGCGCAGAAGTTGCAAGCCGCTCAGTCCAAACTGGAAGAGGCACGTAATAACGAGCGCCGGATGCAGGCTCAATTGAATAATCAGGCCGATGAAATTGACATGATTCGCGGCTCACTGACAGCAACACAGTCAGAATTGACCAATACGCAGATGGACCTGGCGCAAGCTGACGAGGCTATTTTGCAGGTTACAGAGTTGCAAAATGAAATCGCTGAGCGTGAGTTGGAAATTGCCCGTTACGAACAGGAATCGATGTCACTGGTCAGCCAACTTGACAGTTCTGGACCTGCCGCATCAGGTGCGCCACAGATCAGCATGATTTCACCTCAGGTCGCGACTGCCCGTGGTGTCAAGTCGGTCACTTTGTTCTCGGATGTCAAGGAGTATGAACTGATTGGACGGGTGACTCCCCGCGACGATATTCTCAGTTTCAAGGTGAATGACTCCAATGTGTTAGCTGAAGTTGATTCCAATGGGATTTTCCAGGTTCGCGTGCCAATCAACAGCGGAGGCGACACGCCGGTCAGCATTGAGGCAGTTCGACGAAATGGCGATCTGATTGTTGAAAACTTCATAATCCAGAAAGAAGTGGCTGATGAAGTGAAGCAGCGCAATGCCTCACCGCAACTGATTCAGCGAATGAAATCGGATCTCGGTGAATATCACGCCCTGGTTATCGGCAACAACAATTATTCAAATCATGCACAGCTGACCACTGCGGTCAATGACGCTACCGAAGTCGCCAGCGTGCTGCGTTCTCGCTACGGCTACAAGACGACGCTGCTGACCAATGCCACTCAGGTAGAGATCGTTCAGGCGATGTCCAATCTGACCCAGAGTCTGGACAAGAATGACAATCTGATGGTCTATTATGCAGGTCACGGAGTTATCGATGAGGCGACAGGTGAAGGCTACTGGTTGGGCGTTGATGCGGGTGAATCCAATTCAGATGGATGGATTGCCAACGAGCAAATCAGCAAGTTCATGAGTGAAGTGACTGCGAGGCATGTCCTGGTCGTGGCCGATTCGTGTTACTCGGGCACCTTGGCCGGCACGTCAGTTCAGCCTTTGCCTCTGGATATCAACGATCAGGACCTGCTGTTCATCTCTCGAGTCAAGGCACGTACTGTACTGACCTCTGGAGGTCTCGTGCCAGTGGTCGATGACGGTGGAAACGGTCATTCAATCTTTGGTGGAGCATTCATCAAGGCTCTGACCAATAACTCTGGTCTGACCGAAGGCTATCGACTGATGGAGACACTGCGTACCGAAGTCGAAAATCGCTCACGTCTGGCTCGTGTTCGTCAGGTACCACAGTACAGTGCCATGAAGTTTGCTGGTCATGAGGGTTCAGAATTCTTCTTCCTTAGCGATCAAGGCACTTCAGCATCATTAGGAAAAAACTCGATCAGACTCTGAACTCAATCTGATCCAGACAAAAAAAACAGCGCCTTGGCGCTGTTTTTTTTGGGGTCGGAAACCTGTCAAGAGAAGTGCTCGACTTCAGCTTCCGTCGCATTCACCGATGATTTCTGCTGCCTGATCAGGACTCAAGGCTTTCAGCCCGCGACGAGCCTCTTCCTGGGTACAATCGTAATCGCGCAACACCTTGACCAGATTATCGGTGGCCTGTTCATGATTGCCGATTCGCTGAAAAGAGGTCGCAGCGGCAAGCAAATCCTGAACTTCCTGTCGTTGTTCGATAGTCAGATTGTTTCCACTGGATACTCTGGAAGTCGGCTTTCCACCGAGAAAATTCATTGCCAGCACCACGCCGATCGCCACCGTGGTCATCACCGCAACAATCGGGATCCAGGGCAGCTTGGTTGACCCAGGAGAATCGGCTGCATCAGTATGCGCTGATTGCGGTGATGGTTGTGCCTGAGGTCTGGGTGGCAGTGAGGCCCCTTCAATCGCTGAGACAGCCATTGTGGCGTTGGTACTGGGATCGTTGGCAGGCAGTGCAGATGGTGCTTGCAGCGCCTTGACTAAATCACCAGCTGTTTGAAAGCGATCGTCGGCATCCTTGGCAACCATCTTGTTCAGCAAACTCTGATATTTCGCGAATCGGGTTGGAAGAGCAGGGATGGGCTCGTAGATATGAGCGTAGGAAATTGCGAAGGTATCCGCGCCAGAGTAGAGTTTTTCACCGGTCAGCATTTCGTAGAAGACCACACCCAGGGCATACAGGTCGGATCGACCGTCAATGGTTTTGCCTGTGGCGCGCTCCGGGCTCATGTAATGTGGTGTCCCGACCACGGCGCCCGCCTTGGTAAAGTTGCTCTCGGTATCCTGTTCCTTGGCAATCCCGAAATCCACCAGAACAGCCTTGCCGTTCTCATGGAACATGATGTTTTCCGGTTTGATATCACGATGAAGTAGTTTGATCTTGTGAGCGTGATCCAGTGCTTCGGCCATCTCACGGATAATTTCCAGCGCCTGTTCCGTACTGACGCCGTGCTTGATGCGTTCAGCCAGGTCACCGCCACTGAGCAGTTCCATTGCCAGGTAATAGTGCTCGTCAATGACGCCACAGGCATAGATCGTCACAATATTGTTGTGATTGCACTGAGCCGCCATATCCCCTTCAAGCTTCAGGCTCTCCATAAACTCGTTATCCTGGCCATGGGTTGGGGCAACCACCTTGATGGCAACTTTCCGTTTCGGCTGTAGCTGATTGGCCAGATAGACAGTGGCCATGCCACCTTTACCCAATTCCTTCGACATTTCGAAATTAGGTATTTCTATGGGTGCCTGCATTGATGAATCCTGTGCTTGTCTGGCGCAGACTCTATTTTGAAGGATGTACAGCGGTTTGTCACTGCTTCGACAGGATTGACCATATTCGATGGATACAACAATTCTCAGATGGGTTAGGATGTTCCGATCTAGGGAGCACATGCGGTCTGCACATGGGACGACGTCAAAAGATGTCCAAGGTCGATACGACCTGGCTGAGAATGGAAAGCCCGACCAACCTGATGATGATTACAGGCGTCGTGCAGTTTACCGGTGCGGTCAGTCTGCAGCGGCTTCAGGACACGCTCTCGGCGCGTTTCATGCAGTTTCCAAGATTTCACTGCAAGGCCGTCGATACTGCATCAGGGGCTCACTGGGAACACGACGACGATTTCTATATCCAGTCCCATGTCCGACCGATTGCGCTGCCAGGTCAGGCTGGCCGGGAAGAATTGCAAGCCTACGTGTCCGAGCTTGCCAGCACAGCGCTGGATATTGCCAGACCCCGCTGGCAATTTCATCTGATCGAAAACTATGTTGACGGACCGGTTCTGGTTGTTCGCATTCACCATTGTTATGCCGACGGCATCGCCTTGATTCAGGTGCTGTTGTCAATGACTGATGATGACCCTCATGCCGACCTGACGACCACCGAACGATCAAGCTTTCATCGTTATGAATCCGGTGTCTTCAAACGCCTGATGAGACCCATTCGGCGTGATTTGGATCGGGCCGTTCAGGCGGGACGCAAGACGGTCAAGATGGGCATCGAGATGATCAAACATCCGGAGAAAATACAGAAAGCGGTCTATGAAGGCAGCGACATTCTGTCCGAGCTTGCCACCGCGATCACGCTCTCTGACGACCCGAAAAGCCGTCTCAAAGGCAGCCTCGGTTCCAGGAAGCGGGTAGCCTGGTGCACGCCACTGCCGCTTGAGGAGGTGAAGAACTTTGCCCGCGCCATGGGCTGCAAGGTCAATGACGTGCTGATTGCCGCAGCAGCCGGTGCATTCAACAGCTATCTCAAAGAGCAGGGTGATGACATACGTTCACTGGAAGTCCGCGCGACTGTGCCGGTAAATTTGAGACCACTGGAACATGCGAAGGACCTGGGAAATCACTTTGGCCTGGTGTTTCTGAGTTTGCCGATCGGTGAGGACAATCCGTTAAAACGATTGGTGAAGGTCAAACAGAACATGAATGATCTGAAATCGTCAAAACAGGCGGCCGTTTCTTATGGTTTGCTAGCTGCACTGGGCATGGGCCCTTCGATGGTTCAGAAACCAGCGCTGGAGCTGTTCAGTCGCAAGGCATCGATGGTACTGACCAATGTGCCCGGTCCATCGGTTCCATTGTATATGGCGGGGGCTGCGATCAGGGAGATGATGTTCTGGGTACCACAGAACGGTGGGATCGGAATCGGAATCAGTATTCTGAGCTACTGTGGTCGGGTACAGCTTGGTCTGATTGCCGACGCGAAACTGATTCCAGATCCGCATGATGTCATCAAGCGTTTTGGTAAAGAGTTTGACAAGATGATTCTGGCTGCCTGTTTCCTGCCGGACAACCAGCCGTTCGGTCTGGACGATCTGTCGGACTATCTGAGGAGCTGATTCAGTCTTCTGGTAGTCAAGTCCGACAGGCTCCTGTCAGTTATTCCAGTTCGTCATTGGCCAGATCGATATCCAGTGCTTCCATGGCCTCAGCGGCAGACATCTTGCTCGCCTGAACATACAACTCGGTCGCTTCATCCATGGCCTTGTCACCCTGAAGCATCAGCAGTCCGTTGGCGCGTTCAATGCGTGCGATGGCTGAATCAGGTGCCAGACCAACCGCCAGATTGAAATGCTTCAAGGCTTGTTTTTCCGACACCCGATAGGTCATCTTACCGATCATGGCTCCAATTTTATCAATAATTTCAGCATGATAAAGGCCCAGTGCAGTATGCGCATCAGCATGTTCCGGACACTCTTCAATCACGGTATCCAGAGCCTCGCGGATCTTTCCACCCAAGCCCTGAGTTAGCGCCTTGGTGACTGAAATTTCCTGAGAGTATCGGCCAAGAGCAAAGGCCTTCAGATAATGCCCATTGTAAGAATCCGGACAACTGTCAATCAGTTGATCGGCAATATCGGCTGCATGCTGGTATTGTTCAAGTCGCTCATCGTCCTCGCCTGTCAGGTAAATGGCGTGAATCATCAGCGCCTTGCCTGCCACATAGAGTCCCTGGTCGCCATACTGAGTCCCGGCATCATAAGCCGATTCAAAAGCGCCGTTGTGATGAGCCATCCATGCCGCCTGAAGATCACCAGACTCGGGCATCGGTTCTCTGTCTCCCTGGTGAAGACGATCCCAACGTGACGCCAGCGTGTCTGGATCCAACAACTCAAAATTGGTACGTGCTGATACAGATTGCCAATTCATGTGATCTCTCATGCGGTGTTGATCTCTGAAGAGGGTAGCAGGAATGCTGCGAATGACACAATGTCGCATCGGCAGAAATCAACGTCAATCTGCGGCAAATCGTTTGTCATCTTTTAGTGTGTTTGTTCTAGATCAGCGCCGTATGGTGGTGACCATGATTCACACACACAGGATATCTCCAATGAATGTTTCCAATACCATAGATACTGCCAACGTACGAATTCGTGAACTGTGGATGGCTGGCCTGGGCGCCGTCTCCCAGATCCAGGACCAATCTGAATCCACCTTCAATTCACTGATCCAAGATGGCAAGAAATTGCAGAAAAAGACCGCAAATAAAATTGAAAAGCAGACTGACTCGGTTCGCAAGGATGTCGGAAACCGCTATGACACGATCAAGTCATCGGTCAGCAAGCGCATCGATTCACTGGGTAATGTGTTCGAAAACCGTGTTGCAAGCGTGCTGGCTCGATTCGATATCCCAACTGCCGTAGACGTCAAGCAATTGACGCTACGCGTCGAAGCACTGAACAAGCAGGTCAAGGCAATAAAGGCACGCAAGAGCTGAAACTCGTTCAACATTCTGTTTATGAAGGCCGCCGACAAGGCGGCCTTTTTCATGGCTTGAATCGGTAGGATTCTGCGAGATGATTGAGGTGGCTGCGCCATGGCTCATTCAGATAGGGCGAGACCGTGGAAATGACTTGATAAGCCCCGTGAGCCATCAATCCTTCATTCATCTTTCCCAGTTCTGAAATGCTGCCGTAATTGAGCCAGTACATACTCATCAATGACATGGTCGTGGCCACGCGTTGCAATTCGTCTGCAGACGCATTCATGATCCCTTCTCTGACCATCGGTTTGCACAGTTGCACCACCATCTGCTCGAGCTCACTGGTAATGTGACTCATCTGAATATGAATCTTGCGAATCCGCTGCGTCAGATCGACCAGATTGGTATGCACGAAACGGTACTGCCAGATGGTCTCGAAAATCAGGTGTAGCAGCAGCCAGACTTCCTCAGGGTCGTGAACTCGGTCATCCGGTGCTGTGAGCAGATCATGCATTCGATCTGAATAAGCATCGAACAGTTCACCGATGATGTCTTCTTTGTTCCTGAAATGATAATAGAGGTTGCCGGGGCTGATATCGATTTCATCGGCGATGTGATTGGTTGTGACGTGCTGTTCACCTGATTGGTTGAACAGGTCAAGTGCGGCATTCAGGATGCGGTCACGTGTTTTCATGAGTCAGGGCAGGGCGCTGCTCAGCCTTCCAGCGAGTCGATCAGGTCGATATAGTTCTGACGGGCTTCGTCCTGATTCGATCCCTTGAGCTGTTCCCATGCGTCGTATTTTGCCACTCCGACAAAATCGAAAAAACCTGGTTTGTCTCCACTGACATCGCCGCTGGAACCCTGCTTGTAGAACGCATAGAGTTTCAACAAGGTGTCGTTATCCGGTTTACTGGGCAACTGTTTCGCGCGAACGGCTGCCGCTTCGAATGCGTCATTCAGATCACTCATGATATGGATTCTCCATTAACGTTGTATCATCACTGCATCATGCACCGAAATGGCCTGCATGATCAACAGAGTGGGAATTTGTGGGTCGCGGAGCTCGAATCGTTGATAAAAAACAAGGTTGTCGGCATTGACACTCCCCTCGCCACTCCGTACCATTCGCTCCCTTGTCTTGTATCGGTATTCTACGAGATCGAACAAGATCATTTTTCGGGGTATAGCGCAGCCTGGTAGCGCGCCTGCTTTGGGAGCAGGATGTCGGGGGTTCGAATCCCTCTACCCCGACCATTTTGAACGGAATTGACGAACACCCGGTCCCAAGCGGTTGTCATGAGTGAATTCCGAATGCCTGTAACGCTGCGCCCGTAGCTCAATTGGATAGAGCATCGGCCTTCTAAGCCGAGGGTTGCAGGTTCGAGTCCTGCCGGGCGCGCCAGCGTCACCCAGTATGACTGACCGTGACGAACGCAGGAAAATAGAATGGTCGGCCCTCAGTCATCTGATGGTTGCCCATATCAAGATCAAGACGACAATGGTGGATGTAGCTCAGTTGGCAGAGCGCTGGATTGTGACTCCGGAGGTCGAGGGTTCAAACCCCTTCATCCACCCCAAGTTCCTATGTGATCCCGTTCGCCAATGTGACAGACACTTGGTGAACGGTGTGATATTGCGAAAGTGGCGGAATTGGTAGACGCGCTGGATTTAGGTTCCTGTGGGGAAACCCGTGAGAGTTCGAGTCTCTCCTTTCGCACCAATATTTTGACAGAATGATTCCCGGAGCGGATAGCTATGCAAGTTTCAGTAGAGCAGAGCGGGCCACACGGCCGCAAATTGACTATTTCCATCCCATCCTCTGACATCCAGTCGAAGGTGGATGAGCGTCTGACTGATCTGGCAGGCAAGGTTCGACTAAAGGGGTTCCGCCCTGGTCGAGTCCCTGCAACAGTGATGAATCAGCGATTCGGCCAGCGTGTTCGCGCGGAAGTCGTCAGCGAAGTGGTTCAGCAATCTTATGCCGATGCCATCAGCCAGGAGAACCTGCGGCCGGCGACCGAGCCGGAAATCGACACAGACGAGTTCAAGAGCGGTGAAGACTATGTCTTTTCGGCGGCGTTTGATGTCTTTCCCGAAATAGAATCAATGGACCTGTCCACACTGAAAGTGACACGCCCTGTTGCTGAGGTCGGTGATGCCGACATCGATCAGATGATCGAGACACTGCGCGACCAACGTCGCGACTGGACCGAAGTCGATCGTGCAGCCAAGGACAATGATCTGGTGCTGTTCCAGTATGCGCTCGAAGCCGGCGATGACCGTCATCCGGACGAAGACATGGACCGAGGCGGTGTTGTGCTGGGAACCGGCGCCTTTGACCCTGCCATTGAAAAGAAACTTTCCGGCCAAAAAGGCGATGAAGAGTTGTCAGCGACAGTCACACTGAGTGACGACTTCAGACTGCCTCAGTTTGCTGGCAGACAAGTCAAAGCGACTCTCAAACTGGATAATGTTCAGGAAAGTGACCTTCCGGAAGTGGATGACGAGTTCATGGCCAGCTTCGGCGTTACTGACGGTGGAATGGATGCGTTCAGAGAAGAGATCAAGGCCAATCTACAGCGCGAGCTGGACCAGGCCTTGTCGCGCAAGACTCGCAAGGACGTGATGGCCACCTTGATTGAGCACTACCCTGATCTGGATGTGCCTGAAAGCCTGTTGGAATCCGAACAGCAGTCTCTGAAGCAGCATTATCAGAACCGCGGTGAGGCCGAACCCGAAGCTGAGGGTCTGAAGGACCAGGCAAGCCGACGTGTCCGCGCCGCTCTGCTGATCAGCGAAGTTGCTCGACATGCAGGAATTGAAATTGATCCGGCCCGCGTGTCTCAGGAAATCGCATCGGTTGCTGCAACCTACGAAGACCCGCAATCGGTCATGCAACAATATCTGTCCAATCAACAGCTGATGGCATCGGTTCAGAACAAGGTCCTTGAAGACATGGCAGTAGAATGGGTGATAGAACAGGCCGACGTGTCGGACAAGAGCCTAGCATTCCAGGACCTCATGCAGCCAGGTTCACAGGATCAGGTATAATTGAACGACTTTACTGAACAGGACAGGACAACATGATGACAGATCCTCAGGCGCTCAACCTGATACCAATGGTCGTCGAACAGACCCCACGCGGGGAACGTTCTTATGATATCTACTCGCGCCTGCTCAAGGAAAATGTCGTCTTCCTGGTGGGCCCTGTCGACGATAACGTCGCCAATGTCATCGTTGCCCAGTTGCTGTTCCTGGAGTCTGAGAATCCCGAGAAGGATATCAGTCTGTACATCAACAGTCCTGGAGGCTCTGTGACCGCTGGAATGGCCGTGTATGACACCATGCAGTTCATCAAGCCTGATGTCAGCACCATCTGTGTGGGTCAGGCCTGCAGCATGGGGGCCTTGCTGTTCACTGCTGGCACAAAGGGCAAACGTTTCTGTCTGCCCAATTCCCGAGTCATGATCCATCAGCCACTCGGAGGCTTTCAGGGCCAGGCCAGCGATATAGATATCCATGCCAGAGAAATTCTGACCATACGCCAAAAGCTCAATGAAATCATGGCTCACCATACGGGACAATCTGTTGAACAGGTAGCCATTGATACCGAACGGGATCGCTTCATGTCTGCGACTCAAGCTGTCGAATATGGTCTGGCCGACAGCGTGCTTGAAAAACGACTCTGAGCCGCCATCTAATCTCTGTTACGTCAACAATATGTGTCAGTCACCCTCTAAGACGTGGCCCTTCATTGAAATTGCAATGACGCTGATGCACACTGGCACGACGTTCACCTGCAACCTCTTCAAGTGACACTGTATGAGCGATAACGAAAGCAAAAGCGGCACCAGCGGCAAGATACTGTATTGTTCTTTCTGCGGAAAGTCTCAGCATGAAGTCCGCAAGCTGATTGCCGGACCCAGCGTTTACATCTGTGATGAATGCGTTGAACTGTGTTCTGACATCATTCGCGAAGAACTTGAAGAAAAATCATCCGAAACGCGAAACAAACTGCCAAAGCCCAGAGAAATCAAGGGACTTCTCGATCAATACGTGATTGGGCAGAGTCATGCCAAAAAAGTGCTGTCTGTCGCGGTCTACAATCATTACAAACGCCTGGAAGCGGTCACTCGCGAAGACGATGTCGAATTGGGCAAGAGTAATATCCTGCTGATCGGCCCAACTGGCTCGGGCAAGACTCTGTTGGCCCAAACCCTTGCAAGGCTGCTCAATGTTCCCTTTACCATCGCTGACGCGACGACCTTGACCGAGGCAGGATACGTAGGCGAAGACGTTGAGAACATCATTCAGAAGCTGCTGCAGAAGTGCGATTATGATGTCGACAAGGCTCAAACAGGTATCGTCTACATTGACGAAATTGACAAAGTCTCCCGCAAGGCCGAGAACCCGTCAATTACTCGCGATGTTTCCGGCGAAGGCGTGCAGCAAGCACTCTTGAAGCTGATTGAGGGCACCGTTGCCTCAGTGCCGCCCCAGGGGGGCAGAAAACACCCGCAGCAGGAGTTTTTGCAAGTAGACACCTCTAACATCCTGTTCATCTGCGGTGGCGCTTTCGCCGGACTGGAAAAGGTGATTCAACAGCGATCGGAAAAAACGGGCATCGGATTTTCTGCCGAACTGAAAAAAAATGCAATAGAACAGCGACCTGACAAGCTCATCGCCAATGTAGAGCCAGAAGACCTGGTCAAGTATGGTCTGATCCCCGAATTCATCGGACGTCTGCCAGTGGTGGCCACTCTGGAAGAACTCGATGAGTCAGCACTGGTCAAGATTCTGACTGAACCCAAAAACGCCATCATCAAACAGTTTCACAAGCTCTATGAAATGGAAGGCGTCGATTTCGAGGTTCGCGAAGACGCTCTGCTGGCAATTGCGGCAAAAGCCATGCAACGGAAAACTGGCGCACGGGGCCTGAGAACGATCCTTGAAAACGTACTGCTTGAAAGCATGTACGAACTGCCTTCGATGGACAATGTCAGCAAAGTTGTCATTGATGAAGCGGTGATTAACGGCGAGGCCGACCCCTACCTGATCTACGAAACCCAGAACGTCGCTGCTGATTCCTGATCAGCAGCGATTCTGTTCTTTTCTGACCGTCCAGGTCAGTCTATCCTCAGATCAACGGCCACAAATCCGAGTGCAGATCGCGCTTGAATCTACCGTTGTGACCCCAATATTTTCATTATGCGCAAGGACGACAGAGCCCCACCCATGACCCAACACGATACAGAACTACCGCTTGCTGAAGACGATCACAATCTGCCTCACGCCTATCCGGTCTTGCCACTTCGGGATGTCGTGGTTTACCCAAACATGGTGATGCCATTGTTTGTGGGTCGTGAACGCTCGATCCGTGCGCTTCAACATGCCATGCGTGATGACAAGCGAGTGGTTCTGGTTGCGCAGCGAAAGCCTGATATCGATGATCCACAGCCAGAAAGTCTCTATGACGTTGGAACTCTGGCGTCGGTTCTTCAGATGCTCAAGCTACCCGATGGCACGATCAAGGTGCTGGTTGAAGGCTCCGACCGAGTTGCCTTGACCGACATGCAGGATGTCGATGGCCACTATCAGTGCTGCACATCCGTTCTGATTGACGATTATGATGTTGATGCCACCGAACTTGAAGTCACCCGACGATCCCTTTTGTCTCGCTTCGAGAAGTACACCAAACTCAACCGCAATGTACCGCCAGAGTTGTTGTCGACTCTTGCAGGGATCGACCACACGGGTCGTCTTGCCGATACCATAGCGGCCCATCTGACCATCAAATTGAATCTCAAACAGGATGTCCTTGAGCTGACTCATGTCGCCGAGCGGCTGGAAGTCCTGATGGGGCTGCTTGAAGGCGAGATCGATGTGCTGCAGATCGAGAAACGGATTCGTGGTCGAGTCAAGACGCAGATGGAAAAGAGTCAGCGTGAGTATTATCTGAATGAACAGATGAAGGCAATCCAGAAGGAACTGGGTGACATGGACGATGTCCCCAATGATCTGGAGGACCTGGCAGACAGGATCAGGAAATCAGGCATGCCAAAGGACACTCGGGTAAAAGCCGAGTCCGAGCTTGGCAAGCTGAGGATGATGTCACCGATGTCCGCAGAGGCCGCTGTGGTCAGAAACTATCTCGATACTCTGCTGGCTGTGCCGTGGAGCAAGCGCTCCAGAATTCGCAAAGATCTGAAACTGGCAAAGGATGTTCTGGACGAGGACCACTACGGTCTGGAGAACGTCAAGGAACGAATTCTGGAATACCTGGCCGTTCAGCTACGGGTGAAGAAGATGAAGGGCGCCATTCTCTGTCTGGTCGGGCCACCAGGCGTCGGCAAGACCTCACTGGGTCGTTCCATTGCCCGTGCCACCAACCGCAAGTTTGTGCGCATGTCCCTCGGCGGTATCCGTGATGAGGCCGAGATTCGCGGTCACCGACGAACTTACATCGGTTCAATGCCTGGACGAATTGTTCAGAATCTGAGCAAGGCAGGCACCAAGAACCCCTTATTCATCCTCGATGAACTGGACAAGATGTCGATGGACTTTCGTGGCGATCCCTCGTCTGCATTGCTAGAGGTTCTGGACCCGGAACAGAACGATTCATTCAATGATCACTATCTGGAAGTGGATCTGGATTTGTCGGAAGTCATGTTTGTCGCGACCGCTAATTCACTGAATATACCCGGCCCGTTACTGGACCGGATGGAAGTGATTCGGATCCCAGGATACACCGAAGATGAGAAAACAAGTATTGCACGCAAGTATCTGATTCCGAAACAGATCGAGGCGAACGGATTGAGCAGTGACGAGCTCTCTTTCAGCGAAGCTGCTGTTCGACAGATCATTCAGCATTACACCCGTGAATCGGGTGTTCGAAACCTGGAGCGGGAAATTGCCAAAGTTTGCCGCAAAGTGGTCAAGGCACTGTTGCTGGACAACACTCGAAGCAATATTAGCGTCTCGGTCAAGAATCTCGCGGACTACCTTGGCGTCAGAAAGCATAGCCACGGTATGGCCGAAGAGGAAGACACCATCGGCCTGGTCACCGGACTTGCCTGGACCGAAGTTGGTGGGGAACTGCTCAGCATTGAAGCCACCACACTATCGGGCAAAGGCAAGCTGATGCAGACTGGACAACTGGGCGATGTGATGCAGGAGTCGATTCACGCTGCGATGAGCGTCGTCAGGAATCGTGCTCGATCACTTGGGCTTGCTGATGACTTCCATCAGAAGCTGGATATACACATCCACGTCCCAGAGGGTGCGACGCCGAAAGACGGCCCCAGCGCTGGCACAGGCATGTGTACAGCGATGGTTTCGGCCTTGACTGGTATTCCGGTCCGAGCTGACGTGGCGATGACCGGTGAAATCACGCTGCGCGGCAGAGTGTTACCGATCGGCGGTCTCAAGGAAAAATTGCTCGCAGCGCACCGAGGAAATATCAAGACCATCATCATTCCAGATGAAAATGAAAAAGATCTGGTGGACATCCCGGACAACATCAAGAAGGATCTGGAAATTTTGCCCGTTCGATGGATTGATGAAGTGCTCAACATTGCGCTGATCAGGCAGCCGATCCCTCGCGTTGACGAGCCTTCAAAACACGGCGAGAAGGCAGCCGCAGGCACAGAGGTTGGAGATGATACGGTACGGACTCATTGAGGCGGGCGGGGCGGTTTGGTCAATAAGTGCACAGTTTCAGGGTCAATTCGAACAATCTGCCCATTCTCTATTGCGCTTGATGAGAGGTATTGGTATAAATCGCACACTGAATTGCAAGAGGGCTGCCTTTGAGGAATTATCCCGAGCCAGCCTGATAAAGATTCTAGGCAATTCTATCGCGCCGGAGGCTTCCGGCAACACACTGAGAAACCGAAGAGTTTGTAGCAACAGGGAAGAGGCTGTATCTCGACCTTCCCCCATACTGAACGGTCTAACCGCAAGATTTTGAGGAAACGACATTATGAATAAAAGTGATTTGGTCGACGCAGTCGCCACAGCATGTGAGTCAAGCAAAACTGATGCCGCATGTGCCGTAGATGCCGTACTGGATACCGTAACGAACTGCCTGAAAAAAGGCGATTCAGTTGCTCTGGTTGGCTTTGGAACCTTCTCAGTCAAGCGCCGTGAAGCACGTACTGGTCGCAACCCGCGCACCGGTGAAAGCATCCAGATCAAAGCCTCGAATGTGCCTTCATTCAAGGCTGGTAAAGCTCTGAAGGATGCCGTAAACTAGCGCGCCTTCGGGTGCTTAGCTCAGCTGGGAGAGCATCGCCCTTACAAGGCGAGGGTCGCAGGTTCGAGCCCTGCAGCACCCACCAATACCAGGAGTGGTAGTTCAGTTGGTTAGAATACCGGCCTGTCACGCCGGTGGTCGCGGGTTCGAGTCCCGTCCACTCCGCCAACAAAACGAAGGGCGCCCATGGCGCCTTTTGTCTTTGAAGCCAATCAGTCACACATTCCATTCCATTCATCACGAGCCATCAGATTATGTTACAGCAGATCAGGGACCGCGCCTCCGGACTACTCGCCACTATCGTTCTTGGAATACTGGCGCTGAGTTTTGCCTTGTGGGGCATCGGCGACTATATCACTCCGAACGCGGAGACCACCATTGCCCTGGTCAATGATCAGGAAATCGATGTCAACGAGCTGAATCTGCTCGCCAATGCACGCAACACCAGCAACCGTCAGCAGCGACGCGAACTGGTTGAACGCATGATCGATCAAGCAGTCAACCAGCAAGCCTACCAGAGCAGCGGCATGAGTATCTCGCCCAGCCAGGTCGCCAATGAGATTGCCAGCACCCTGCAGTTTCAGATCAACGGGCAATTCAGCGCCGACGCATATCAGAATTTTCTGACCAGCGCACGCCTGACTCCGACCGGTTATGAAGCCTTGATTCGCGAATCTCTGCTTGAGCGACAGTTCCGCTCGGCAATCAACGATTCATCCATTGCATTGCCCTCTGAAGTCGCCGTGGTCAAACGGCTACAAGATCAGCAGCGCAGCTATCGCGCCGTACGTGTCTCGCGCACCCAATTTGATCAGGACATCGACGTCAGTGACGACGACGTTCAGGCCTATTACGAAGCCAACAGTGATCAGTTCAAGAGCCCTCAACGGGTGTCAGTTGATTTCCTGGAAATAACGACTGCTGATTTCGACAGTGATATCGCGGTTGATGAAGTCATTCTGAGAGCAGAATACGAAGATAAGAAAGCCCGTTTTCTAGTCGGCGAACAACGTCTTGTTTCACATATTCTGTTCGAGCTTCCTGCAGGTGCCGATGCGGATGCCGAGTCAGCTGTACTCGCCGAAGCCAACATGATTGCCGAACAGGCCCGTCAGGATGATGCAGACTTTGCAGCACTGGCCATAACACATTCCGATGACGTCGGCTCTGGCAAAGAGGGCGGCGACCTGGGGTGGATCGCTGACGATGGTCAAATGGTCAGGCCTTTTGCCGACGCCGTGTTTGGTCTTGAAAGTGGCGAGATTTCTGATCCAGTGAAGACTCGATTTGGCTTTCACGTCATTGCACTCAAAGACGTACAGGAGGAGCGCGGCAAAACCTTTGACGAGGTTCGTGATCAGCTTGCCAACGACTATCGAGAACTCAAGGCCGAAGAACTGATGCTCGAGCGGGAAACCGAAATTGCAGATATGGTTCTGGAATCCAGTGATAATTTTGGCGTGGCTGCAGAGCTCTACAATCTTTCTGTCAAGACCACCGTTCCATTTTCAAGAGACGGAAATCTGAATCTGGGCGATGACATGACCCTCGACACGACATTGATGCAGAATCCGGTTGTTGTGGAGCAAGCATTCTCCGATGACGTACTCAGCAATGGTCTGAACAGTGCTCCGATTCCGATCGACAACAATCGCAGCGTAGTCTTGCGGATCAATGAGTCATATCCCGAAGCGATCGAACCTCTCGACACAGTCCGAACCCAGATCATCGATCAGCTGACCCGCGAACGCCAGTTGGCTCAGGCCGAGGAGGCACTTGATTCGCTGAAAGGCCGACTTGAAAGCGGTGAAGATTTTGAAGCACTGGCTGGCGAACTGAATGCCGAGCTGATCAGCGTCGAAAACGGTCCGCGCTTTGGCGGAGCCGCCGACCCTGCATTGAATTCTCGCGTGTTCGAACTGCCAAAACCGATTAATGACGCAACCGGTTATCACAGGGTGTCGATTACTTCGGATGACATGGCACTGGTTGGGCTTGATTCGGTCAGCTACCCACAGCCTGTGACCGACACATCCGATGGCGTCGCTAATCTGGGGCAAGAGATGCAGATCAGAAATGCCTATGCCATCTCAGAGCTGAGCGCCTACTTTAACGCCCTGCGATCAGAAGCCAAGGTCGTGGTATTTGACGATCGGATTCAATAACACACAGCATTGATATGCTGACCGAGGGCCAGCAGTCGACAGACTGGCTGGCCCTCGGTCGTTTCAGCCTTCCAGATCTGTCATGCCCAGAATGTTGAAACCGCTGTCAACATGGGTGATTTCTCCGGTGATACCAGAGGCCATGTCCGAGCAGAGAAACGCGGCTGTCTGACCCACCTCTTCGATAGTAACGGTGCGTCTCAACGGTGCATTTGTTTCAACATGATCCAGCATTTTTCTGAAATTCGATATCCCCGCTGCTGCAAGCGTCTTGATAGGGCCAGCTGAAATGCCATTGACCCGAATGCCTTCGCGCCCAAGGCTGTGCGCCATGTAACGAACATTCGCTTCCAGTGATGCCTTGGCCAAGCCCATGACATTGTAGAAGGGCATAGCACGAGTCGCTCCGAGATAACTGAGCGTCAGCATGGCGGTATTCCCGTGCTGCATCATCGGCCGAGCAATCCGTCCCAGAGCTGAGAATGAATAGGACGAGACATCATGCGCAATCTGGAAGCCCTCTCGGGTGACTGCATCCATGTAATGACCTTCCAACTGATCACGAGGTGCAAAACCGACAGAGTGGATAAGGATATCGAACTGACTCCAATGCGCTGACAACCCATCGAACAACTGATCGATCTCGGCATCACTGGAAACGTCACAAGGCAGAACAATATCGCTCTGACACTGCTCGGCGATCTGATCAACACGAGACTTGAGGCGCTCATTCTGGTAGGAAAAAGCGAGTTCTGCACCATGCTGGCGAAACGCTTCTGCAATCCCCCAGGCAATAGACTTGCGACTGGCGACCCCTACAATCAATGTTTTCTTACCACTAAGAATTCCCATGAAAGCTCCTTCGATCTGTGACAGCCGGCAGCTTACCGCAAACAGTTTGCGCTGAACAGCAACGGCGAATGTCGACTTCATCCGGGAGAATATTTGATATGATAGACTCATGATTCCGACTCATCATCTCATGCGAATTCTGCCAGATGCCGGGCCACAGAGGCCATGAACATGAACGTCGATCCATTCAGGGAAAACCCGCCAGGAGATACTGAAACAGAACCTGAGAATGCAGAAATCGACGCGGTAGGCGATCTGGTCTCGAACATTTTCGGATATCATGGCGTGTGCTTATCCTGCAGGCCGACATCAGAACGGCTGTTGTCGCGTGCACAAACACTGCGCAACCACGTGATTGAGGTCGATGCAGGGGGAAACATCAGATTTCCGGTCTGTGCTCGACTTGATGAATTGCCCATTCAGGATGAATGCATCAAACTACTCATCGTCGATCATATCCATCAACGAATTGATGCACGCCTCTGTTTTGCTGATCTGATACGGACCATTGAACAGAGCGGTTACATGCTGGTTGTCGAACATCGTGACAGTCTTCAACGCCAACTCTATCTGGGGCTGCTGAGGCGGCGGACGAACGGCTTGCTTGCTGCACAACGTATCTCGATGCTGCTCGCTGACAGTGGAATGACCCATGTTCTGTCTCGACCGGTCAGTGCATCGCCGCGACCAGGTCGCGCCATTCATGCGCTGTGGCAGACGATCAAACGACCGTTCAGAGGCAGGGTAGAGCTGTCATTGTATCGCAAGGATCGCAACCCTCTGACGCCAATACGGCAACAACAATTTGCAAATGCTCGACTTAAAAACGATGGGCTTGCCAGCTACAGGACATCACGATCATGACTCGAACACTTCCGATAACGCTCTATACCGACGGCGCCTGCAGTGGTAATCCTGGCCCTGGTGGCTGGGGTGCCGTACTGATGCATGACGGCACGGAGAAGACGCTCAGCGGTTACGACCCGGAGACCACCAATAACCGGATGGAACTGATGGCAGTCATTGAAGCGCTCACTTGCCTCAAACGCTCCAGTCGAATAGAGCTGTATACCGACTCGACTTATGTCATGAAAGGCGTCACTGAATGGATGGCCGGCTGGAAACGCAATGGTTGGAAGACCTCGGCACGCAAACCAGTCAAAAATCAGGACCTCTGGCAAAGGATGAGTGATGCGATTGACGGCCACGACATTCAGTGGCACTGGGTCAAGGGGCACAGCGGGGACCATTACAATGACATGGCAGATCAACTGGCTCGTAATGAGATAGAGCGTCGCCACAAGCGATCCGCAAGAGCCTGACACGAACGCCAACCTGATGGGATAGTGACTGAATGCGACAAATTGTTCTGGATACCGAAACCACTGGCCTTGAAACTCGAGATGGCAACCGAATTATCGAGATTGGTGCCATCGAACTGGTCAATCGACAGCGGACAGGCCGCCAACTGCACCTGTACATCAACCCGGAGCGTGAGATTGAGCCGGGCGCTCTGGAAGTTCACGGTATCACGCGGGAGTTTCTCAGCGACAAACCCTTGTTCGGTGATATCTGCAATGAATTTCTGAGCTTCATCGACCAATCCGAACTGATCATCCACAACGCAGATTTTGATCTGGGCTTCCTGAACCATGAGCTGACCTTGCTGGATCCAGCCATGTCGCGAATCGCTGATCGATGTCAGATTCTCGACACTTTGACCATGGCACGTCAAAAGCACCCCGGCATGAGAAATTCACTGGATGCCTTGTGCAAGCGCTATGACGTGGACAATACCCGTCGTGAGTTGCACGGAGCTCTGCTTGACTCCGAGCTACTGGCAGAAGTGTATCTGATGATGACAGGCGGGCAGACTGCCTTGAGCCTGGAAGCTGCCGCGACAGACAGTTCCGAAGAGTCCCGGGAGACCCTGGATGAGAGTCCGATCAGTCTGCTGGTGCTCAGAGCCAGTACGACTGAGACCCAGGCACATGAAGAGCGTCTGCAGGCGATCGATCAGCAATCTGTTGACGGCTGTCTGTGGCTCGGAAAGGATGCCAATTCTCAGCCATGAAAAAACCCGCTGGATCGACGATCTCAGCGGGTTTTTTTGACAGCTTCATGGATCAGCTACTGAAATAATTGGCATTGATCCACAGGGGCGTGTTGATGCTGGCCACGTAGCCTACCATGATGATCGGAGAGAGGAAGAAACTGATGATGCCGGTGATTCAGAATAACTTGCGATAGCTGAAGCCCATGCTGACCAGCCGAGAGCGGAGTGCTTCAAAGACATTTCGTTCGCTCATGGCGTTGACATAAGTCATCGCAGCGAGCAAAAACAGAAACAGTTCTGAGAATTCGATCAGAAAATACTGAACGGAAGGTTGCACTTCTTCAGGAAAGCCGGCGCTGGTGTACTGCCAGCCAATGATTGCCCAGATCACTCCAGCCGCCAGAATGACCGGTTTTGATTTGCGCAGGTGTGTAAATTCTTTTGCGATCACCAAAGCTTAAGCGAGCACGAAGATCCAAATGGCAGTTAATCCGGCTCAGTGCATGGTCAGATCAAGGCTTGGGACCTGGTACCTCGGTTGCCAGACAGGGACAGCGGAAAGAAAGCCAGGCACGACAGAGTGATCGACAAACAACGTTTGATGTCCATGAAACCGCCGGGAATATGTAATGGTTGCCTGATATCGGCCAGTCGACAGACGAATCAAAATCAGGATGGGTCGCGGTGACAAACAATTCGATTTCAGGCGAGCATTCTATTGCAGACAGTGGCATAATAACTAGCAAGCACCGTGGTTATTTGATTGACAGTACCCGTCATCTTGAGGGATGTCTGGCACGCGGCGTGACCGACACATTGGACGAGGCTTGGCAGAGGGGAGCATACAATGAGGTATCGATACATCATATTGATGCTGGTCACAGGAGGCTGTCTGTTGACGACAGCAGGACACGCATTGCCATCTGATGGCGACAATAAACATCTGGGCGTCGCAACATGCGCCAGCAGCACTTGCCATGGTTCGGTGTCTGCCTATGAGGATTCGAACATCCGTCAGGATGAGTTTGCCACTTGGCAAAGCGTCGACAAGCATTCATCGGCTTATCAAATTCTCATGAACGATCAGTCCAAGCGAATGGCCTCAAAACTGGGCATCGGCCCTGCCCACCAGGCTGATATGTGTCTGGATTGTCACGCTGACAATGTGCCGATCGCTGCGCGAGGAGAGAAATTCCAGATCAGTGATGGAGTTGGCTGTGAAGCCTGCCATGGCGGCTCGGAGAAGTGGCTGTCCTCTCATACCGCGGGCGTCTCTCATCAGGACAATCTGGATGCTGGCTTGTATCCGACTGAGGATAGCGTCAAACGAGCAGAGCTCTGTCTGTCCTGTCATCTGGGCAACAAGAACCAGATGATCACCCACCGCATCATGGGCGCCGGACATCCAAGAATGTCTTTCGAACTGGATACGTTCACCTGGCTCACTCCACACTTCGAAGTGGATGACGATTACGTCCAGCGCAAGGGTAACATTGATGGCGCACGGGACTGGTCGATCGGGCAGTCCGTTTCTGCCATCACCCAGCTGGAAACGCTGCTGGACGAGAAAGCAGGCCATGATGGAATTTTCCCCGAGCTGGTTCTGTTTGACTGTCACGCCTGCCATCGACTGATGTCCAACAATCAGTGGGTGCCACGCAAGGGCACTGGACTGGGCCCCGGCATTGTGCGATTCAATGATGCCAACTTGTTGATGATGCGCCATGTTCTGGCGGCCGTGGACCCTGGTCTGGCGAGCGCCATTTCTCAGAAAACTCGCGATTTCCATGTCGCCACGACCCGGTCACAGCCTGCAACTGATCAGGCTGCTCGCGCACTGCTGACCGATCTGAAGAAAGCCTTGCCTGTATTGAACTCTGCGCCATACAACAATGACACCCTGCAAGCGATTCTCGACAGTCTGGTCAAAGACGGAGAAGATGGCCAGTATCGTGATTACGTGGCAGCCGAACAAGCCTCAATGGCTGTTGATTCGGTCATTCTGGCCTTTGAAACCAATGGCGCCATCACCATAGAGCAGGCAGACCGGCTTCGACAGAAAGCTGAGGGCCTGTTTGACGCCACGGCGAATGAAGAAAACTATAATCAGCGCAAGTTTGTGAATGCGCTGCAACAACTCAAATCAGCTAGCCCCTGATCTACTTGGCAGCTGCCTGAGAGGCAGTCTATGCAAGGACATTGGCCCCACAGCCAATGTCCTTGGTGCTGTGTCATCAGGATTGCCCAGATAACAGGTTTGGCCAACTTGTTACAACACATCTGCACAAGGTCAGTATGTCGATAGAAATTCCCGGTTATAAAATAGACAAGCAAATCGGATCGGGCGGCATGGCCACGGTCTACCTGGCTCTGCAGGAAAACCTGCACCGCAAGGTGGCACTCAAAGTCATGACACCTGGTTTAGCCGTCGATGAAACCTATTGTCACCGATTCCTCAAGGAAGGCCGAATTGCCGCCCAGTTGAATCACATCAATCTGCTGACTGTCTATGATATTGGCGTCCATGAGAGCCAATACTATATGGCCACTGAATATCTGTCTGGTGGCACGGTTCGTGATCGCATGAAGCCTGCCATATCGGAGGACGATGCGATCACCTTCATTTCAGACATTGCGCAAGGCCTGCAATATGCGCATTCTAACGGCTTTGTTCATCGAGACGTCAAACCTGGCAATATGCTGTTCCGGGGCAACGGCGACTGCGTTCTTGGTGATTTCGGAATCGCAAAAGCCGTTGATTCCAATACTGGCGCCACCAAGCTGGGCACCTCAATTGGCACGCCTCACTACATGAGCCCCGAACAGGCCAAGGGTGAGAAAGTGGATCACCGTACTGATCTGTACTCATTGGGCGTTGTTTTTTATGAAATTCTGGTTGGAAAGTTGCCTTACGATGCTGATGATCCATTCAGCGTCGCCTTGATGCAGATCAATGAACCGGTTCCTCAACTTCCTTCATCCCTGTCGAAATATCAGCCCGTGATCAACAAGTTGATGGCGAAGGACCGTGAACAACGATACCGCTGTGCCGATGATTTTCTGGATGATCTTGAATCGTTGACAGGCCTGGTCAGTGGTGGTCGAAAGACAACCAAGCGACGGGTTGACGAACCATCACGTCAGGGGCGTTCAGCAACGCCAGCCTCTGCACGCAACACTGGGTCTTCACAGCCGCCCAGCGGGTACTATCAGGCACCGAGCAGCAACAAATTGATGTACGTCGCTGTTGCCCTGACGGTATTGATCATGATCGGCGGCGTGTCCTGGTACATGCTGACCCGAGACAAAAATCCTGACCCGCTCCCACCTACAGGGGAGGTCACGACAACAACGCCACAGAACAACACGGACAGCAGCACTACCGAACAGTCAGTCGAGCCTGTAGCGGTTCGGGATCCACAAAAATCGCGAATAGACAGGCTTCTGGCTCAGGCAGGAAGCTACATGGAGCAGGGGCAATATCTCACACCTTCCGGTCGAAATGCTTTCGCCGTGTACCAACAGGTGCTGTTGGTCGATCCTGACAATGCCAATGCAAAGCTGGGCAAGGGAATGCTTGCAAACCGTTTGGAGTCACAAATTGAGCAGATGCTGTCCCGCGGAGAACAAACACAAGCCCGGCAGTTGGCCAGTCAGGCAATGACTGCATTCCCGAACAATCTGGGTATTCGCTATCTCCATGGGGCTCTGATTGGCGATCAGGTGATCGTCAACACAACGGTACCCGAAGATACCGATGTCGTTGAATCACAAACCAATCCAGTCACTGCAGACAATCAAAATCAGTCTTCGACAGCCGCTCCTGTGAGTGCCGAAGTACAGACAGTACTGGAACGGGCAGACAACTATTTTGATCAGAACATCATCGCCTTCCCGCCGGGAAATAATGCCATGGATCTGTATCTGGAAGTGGTCAAAATCAACCCTGTCAATGCTCGGGCCAATGAGCAACTCGAGTTTATCGCAAACATGTGGGCACAGACAGCAGAAAGCAAAATCGATGAAGGCTCGTTGACAATGGCCAAGCGAATGATTGCACGAGGCCTCAGGGCAAGACCTCTGCACCCACGACTTCTGGAACTTCAGGGTCAAATCGACTGATTCAAAGCATGCAATTTGAGCCATTGCGGCCGGAATTTTTGCCAGTGAAGTTACCTGCGTGCAGGCCAGAGAGAATGATCCAGTTTCAACAGGCACAGTATGACTGCTCGGGCAGGAGAGAGTAATAAAAGTGGGTCAGCCGTTGTTGAGGACCACCCACAGACCGTCTGCGCGATCAGCGACTACTTGTCGGACTGAATCAGGACTACGGTGACATTATCCGAGCCACCATTATCCAGAGCGGCTATGATCAGATGATCAACAGTTTCCTGAGGATCAAGATTTCTGGACATTACATAGGCAATATATTCATCGTCAACTTCTTCAGTCAGTCCATCACTGCATAACAACAAATCACCGCTGGTGAAGTCACCGTTGACGGTGTCAACTCGAAGAGTCTCGGGTTCGGTGACCCCCAGAGCCTGAGTAACCACGTTTCGGTGGGGATGAGTTTTAGCCTGTTCAGCAGTGATGGCGCCCTGATCTACAAGCTCCTGTACATAAGAGTGATCACTGGTCAACTGCTTCAACTCGCCATCCCACAGGTACACACGACTGTCTCCAACCCA
>QIKT01000031.1 GCA_003233095.1 Oceanospirillales bacterium
GCCCTATTGGACCCAACTGCCGGTCGATCCGGGGTCATCGCGTCGCTGTTGCCGTATCTTGAGCAACAATGCACACTGGGAGTGCCACTGAAATCGATGACGCGCCACATACTGGGATTGTTTCAGGGTCAGCCAGGCGCTCGATCCTGGCGCCGAATATTGTCTGAGGAGGCGCGTCTGGATTCCTCCAATCCATCACTGCTGCTCAAGGCCAATCCCGAACAGCGATTCAAGCCATTGGCGGGTTCGAATGATGAGAGCTGTTCTGTGAGGGGAGTTTCCAGTTGAGCATACATCGCCCTACGGACAGTCACTGTCAGATCACCGACTCGGTGGATGAGTTTGTGAGCATACTGGCCGAGCAGAAATTGCTCAGTGTTCGCGCGGCGGTGATGCGATCTGCGATGATTCTGGTGGATACTGATTTCAGCGTGGGTGATGAGACTCGCAGTGATAATCGCTATATGCCTCCAGTCGCGATTGCGAACCCGAAGCGAGCTCGACAGCAGCTGAGTACTCTGATTGATACGCTGCATGGCCTGTCAGTGCCGGTGGTCAGCTTTGCCAGCCATCCCCAGGCGCCTGATTCGATCTTTTCAAACAACGCCTTCGCCACCATTGAAGGCCGATTGATCACTGGAGCGATGCGCCATCCATTGCGACAGAAGGAAACTGATCGGGAAGATATTTTAGCGTGGTTTCAGGGGGTTGCCGGCTATGAGGTCATGGCCCTTGAGGGCGAGGGACGGGTTGTCGAGTTGACCGGTGTCATGGCTATAGATCGGGTTCGGAATATCGGCTTTTGTGGCATGACCGGCCGGGTCAATTCATCCGGGCTCGACGCCATGGCCGCAGCGCTGGATCTGGATCTGGTGCTGGCGATGAATCTGGTAGAGTCCGAATATCATTGTAACGTGGTGCTGGCGATTCTGGCGGGGCGAGTGGCTGTGGTCCACCCCGGCAGCATTGCCGATTCAAGTTGTGTCAGAGCGCTTGAAACCTGCTACGGCAAATCGGTGCTGTGTATCAGTGACGAGGAAAAGAATGCCTTCTTGGCCAATTGTCTGGCGGCGACTCAGGATGATGTGTTGCTCTCACAGACGGCCATGGATGCACTGTCGTATCAATCGAGAACCTTTTTCGATCGTGAAGGCCTGAGTCTGCATCCGGTGGATGTCTCGGAGTTCGAGAAAGCGGGCGGTTCGCTTCGCTGCATGATTACCGAAGTGTATTGACGCATCGGCCTGGTAGATCTTCAGCCGGCTCAATGACGGTTCAGGTGCTTGGCATTTCAATGTAGAATAGCGTTGTACGAGGGGGAATCAGTTCAACGCCATCATTGTGACACAGTCCCGGACTGTTTTGCAGCGGGTACATCTGTATTTTGGAGTAATCAGTTTCGAATGGTTTCAGTCAAAGAAAAGGACAAGGTCTCTCTGGGCAATACCCGTGAAGTGACTGCTGTTGCATCAGCCTCTGTCGGCAATGTCGCCGTGGGGTTCAATGTGCTGGCGCACACCATTTCGGGTCTGCAGGATCAGATCACCGTGCGGCGTGTGGATGAAGGCATCACGGTACGTCAAGTCACCGGTGTCACTGACAAGTTACCGCTGGATGAGGCACATAATTCGGCCGCTGCGGCCATTCGTGCCATGGTGGATGCCTATTCACTCGAATCAGGTTTTGAGCTGGATATCGACAAGGGGATCCCTCTGGGATCGGGCCTGGGCGGCTCTGCAGCAACGGCAGTCGCCGCAGTGGTGGCGGTCAATCAGATGCTGAAAATGCCCTTGCAGACCTCTGATCTGTTTCAATTTGCATTATTCGGAGAAACCTCTGCAGGTGGCTATCCGCATGGTGACAACGTGGCCGCGTCATTGATGGGTGGTCTGGTCATCAATGGACCGAATGCCAACCCCAAACCGATTCAGCTGCCTGCCCCCAACCGCATGCGCTGCGTGGTCATTCACCCGCATATCGATACGCAGACCCAGAAGAGGGCCGATTCATTGCCCACACAGTATCCGGCTGAGCTGGTGATCGGTCAGCTGACCAACCTGGCGACCTTTGTCTCCGGCTGCTATCAGAATAATCTGGATCTGATTGGCGGATCCTTGATTGATCTGCTCATCGAACCGCATCGCAGCAGCATGATTCCAGCATTTTCAAGGATCAAGAAAACCGCCCTGGAATCAGGTGCTCTGGGGTGCTCAATCTGCGGCTCTGGCCCGAGCCTGTTTGCCTGGTTTACCTCGGACAATCAGGCCAATGAGGCGAAGGTGGCCATGCAGGACGTCCTCAAGCGTCAGGGCGTCGCCTACTCGTCGTGGCTGACTCCGATCAACGGGACCGGCGCCAAGATCATCGCTTGAGCGCTCAACTTCGACTCTCTGTTAAGCCTGTATTAATCCGTTCGTACTACACTGATGGTCACAACACGGTTACGATACGATCATGAAACGATTCTTACGCTCAAGCCTGCTCGTCCTGCTGATTGCATTCAGCACGTCGGTCTGTGCCAAGTCGCTGTCGGAGGCAATTGATCAGGTTCGTGCCCAAACCAACGGCAAGATTCTCTCGGCCAAGACAGTGGTCAGGGGGGATCGAGAAGTACATGTGATCAAGGTGCTGACCGAGGGCGGACGGGTCAAGACCTTTCGCATCGACGGCAACAAGGTCAGGGGAGAGACAAGCGATGAGACTGCTACTGGTAGAAGATGAACAGGCCCTCCGAGACTCTCTGAGTCAGCGCCTGCGCGATGAAGGCTTTGCCGTGGATGAGGCTGGTGATGGTCCGGAAGGCCTTTATTTCGCCACCGAATACCCGATAGATTTGGCCATTGTCGATTTGGGCTTGCCCGGGTTTTCAGGCATGTCGCTGATTGAGCAAGTTCGCGAACAAGGGCTGACGGTGCCGATTCTGATCCTCACCGCTCGTGGAAACTGGGAACACAAGGTGGCCGGTCTCGAGGCCGGCGCTGACGACTATCTGGTCAAGCCGTTCGTTGTCGAAGAGCTGCTGGCGCGTGTCAATGCGCTGGTTCGACGGTCAGCCGGGTGGGCACAGGCAGTGATTCGATCCGGCCCGATCGAGCTGAACACCAAATCCCAGGAAGTTCTTGTGGGCGATGAGTCGGTGGAACTGACCTCATTCGAGTACAAGGTGGTCGAGTATCTGATGATGCATGCTGGCGAAGTGATCTCGAAAACACGTCTGACCGAACACATTTATCAGCAGGACTATGATCGCGACAGCAACGTGATCGAGGTCTTTATTGGTCGCCTGCGAAAGAAGCTGGATCCGAATGGCAGCTATAAACCCATCGAAACCCTACGCGGCCGGGGCTATCGTTTTCGGCTTGATAGTCAGTGAAGCCCGTGTCTGATCGTGACCCTGTCACAGCAGGATGACGGCGATCGAGCGAAAATCCACCTTGTCACTGAGCAAGCGATTACTGCTCTCGGCATCGCTGGCCCTGGTTCTGTTTCTGGGGATGACCGGAATCGTGCTGGATCGGGCCTTTCATGAGAATTCAACCACCGCCGTTCGTGATCGGCTGCAAGCAACGGTCTATACCCTGCTGGCCGCTGCCGACGTGATCGATGAGGATCTGTTTGTCCCCGATGATCTTCCCGAACCGAGACTCTCTCGTCCAGGATCAGGCCTGTACGCCCAAATCAACAGCAGCGAGCCTGAATGGCGGTCATTGTCCGGGCTGGATGTCAACTTGCCCTCACCGCAAGGCACTCTGGGCGCTGGCGAGTTTGAATTTCACCCGCCGACAAGATCGGGCGATGACAGGCTGTTCATTCTTCACCTGGGCGTGGTCTGGGAGACCGGCGAAGGGCAAGCGCAACGGTATATCATCACCATTGGTGAAGACTCGCGTACCTTCGGTGAGCAGATTCAGGGGTTCAGACGTGCTCTGTGGGGATGGCTGGTGTCGGCCAGTGTCCTGTTTCTGCTGGTGCAGTGGGTCAGTCTGCGCTGGTCACTGAGGCCGCTCAGGCAGGTCAGCGAACAATTGCAGCAGGTTGAGGTTGGCGAGCAGAGCAGCCTCGAAGGCGCTTACCCCAGAGAGATCCTCGGTTTGACCGAAAACCTGAATCGCTTCATCGGCTCTGAGCGCCGCCACCTTGACCGATACCGACACAGTCTCTCCGATCTCGCGCACAGCCTGAAGACACCGCTGGCCGTGATGAGAAGCACGCTGGAGCCGGGTTCGATTAATACAGGCAGTGATCCGATCGAACAGCTCGAACGAATGGACGATATCGTTGCTTACCAACTCCAGCGTGCCCGGACTTCAGGGCATCTGACGTTCTCGCGTGGCATTGAAGTGGAGCCGCTGGCCTCTCGTGTGGTGGAATCGCTTGAACAGGTTCATCGGGACAAGCAGGTGCAGTGTGAGTTTGATCTTGAGCAGGGCGTGCTGTTCTTTGGCGATGAGGGTGACTTGCTGGAATTGCTCGGAAATCTTCTCGAGAATGCCTTCAAGTGGTGTGATCGGCAGGTCCTGCTCAGCGTTCATTCGGTGCTCGACGGTAGAACTGCGAACCCTGCTCGGGCACGAACCGGATTGGAGCTGCTGGTCGAGGACGACGGGCCAGGTATTTCTGAGTCCGCTGCGCAAACGGTGTTGCAACGAGGCGTGCGCTTGGATGAGACCGTGACCGGTCACGGTATTGGATTGGCGATCGTTCGGGATATCGTCTCCGAACATGATGGCACATTGGCCATCGAGCGATCGACGCTAGGCGGTGCACGAATGCGAATCAAACTACCCTAAACTCCCCGAGTACCCATCAGGAGACCGACGCATGCAAGATTTGCTCGACATCATGGCCAGGCTGCGTGACCCGGATCATGGTTGCCCCTGGGATATCAAACAGACCTTTGAGAGTATCGCTCCGTATACCATCGAGGAGGCCTACGAAGTCGCCGATGCGATTGATCGCGATAACATGGTCGACCTGAAGGATGAGTTGGGAGACCTGCTGCTGCAAGTCGTGTTCCACGCACAAATGGCGCAAGAGCAAGGCTTGTTCCGCTTCGAGGATGTGGCTGAACAACTGGCCAGAAAAATGGTCCGGCGCCATCCCCACGTCTTCGCCGATCAGCATGCCGATACGGCAGAAGACGTCAAACATCTCTGGGAGACGATCAAGCAGCAGGAGCGTGCAACACAATCAACGTCTGGCGATCAATCGGATGACTCGGCGCTAGCAGGACTCACGGTCGGCTTGCCCGAATGGATTCGTGCTCAGAAGCTGCACAAAAAGGCGGCATCGGTAGGCTTTGACTGGGATGATGTCCACGGTGTGCTGGACAAGGTTGAAGAAGAACTGGGTGAATTGAGAGAGGCCATTGCCGAGCGGCAAGGGACCGCTGCCATCGTTGAAGAGTATGGAGACCTGCTGTTCGCTTGCTGCAATATCGGCCGCCATGTGCAGGCCGATCCGGGGACTGCACTACGTCTGGCCAATCACAAGTTCGAGCAGCGATTTCGCGCCATGGAACTGCTCGCACGAGCTCGACATATCGACATGATGACAGCCTCGCTTGCTGAACTTGAACAACTCTGGCAAGAGGTCAAGGCGTCCGGGCAGGTCGTATGAGCGCTTTCAGGCGCACTCTGAATGTGACAGGTATTACGGCGGGGTTCAGTGGTGTCCTGCCGGTCGTTCAAAGTCTCGATTCAGGGCTTGCCTCGGGTTTCAGATTCCCGTATCATTCGCGTCCTTCTAGGGGGTCGTTAGCTCAGTTGGTAGAGCAGTGGACTTTTAATCCATAGGTCGAAGGTTCGAGCCCTTCACGACCCACCATTTTACCTCCCAGAATTCATGCGGTTGCGATCTTTGCGCCTCCTTCTATTGTAAGCCCGTTTTTCTGTTGCACCAATATTGCACCAATCACCGAGTTATACACCGGGACGGAATTGTCCATTTGGTCGGAGAATTCGGTTAGATTCTCAGGTGCCAGGTGCGCGTATCGAAGCACCATATGTACAGCCAAGTACACTGCGGTTCCTGTGCTCCGTGCGCCTTGCACTCGAACCGCTCGCTACGGTTTCTAGAGGTTCCCTATGGTCAACCTCAAAATCGTTGTCCTGGAGATACACCCAAATTCCGTCTTACGACGTGATCCCCACCGGCGCAATGGTGTCAGCGATCTGGCTGATGCAAGTCATTAGCTGTCAATCCCAGTCGTTCCAGGAGTTCCGGGTTGGTGCGCAGGGCTTTGGCAGCAGGGATGACCAGGGTGGTTTTGGTATCCAGTCTTGCGCTGGGCAGGTCGCTGAGCGATATCCGCTCGATTCGTGCGTCTTCGATGGGCAGGAAGGCGGCTTCGTACAGGGTTACCTCGTGATCGGCCGGATACCATTGGCCCAGATGTTCGACCAGAACTTGCAGGCGTTCTGGCGTCGTGTCGAAGCGAGTCAGCGTGTGTTCGCCGGCGATCGAGATCTGCCAGAGTATCAGCAGTGCTGCCGGGTTGACCGGGTGGTCGTAGAACATGAATTGGCTGGCTTCATATTGCTGACAACCGGTCGCTCCTGGATCGATGTTCAGATCGGCGTAGAGGCAGTCTTCGGCTGAAATCCCCGGCTCCATGGTCGCATCAAAGCCCTCATCCCTGGCCTGTCGAATGCTTTGATGGCCGACATATGAAAACACACCGGGATGACCATAACTGACGAAACAGACCGTCAAGCCCTTGCGGACCTCGCTCAGCATGTGTTCGATCATTTCAGCATAGGTCCGGCGGCGAGATTTTCCTGCCGCATAGAACGGTTGAAGGCTCTCATAGCGCTCATTCAGGCTGATCAGATAGGTCGCGACAAACTCATCAGGCACGATGCCGAACACCCGATCTGCAGCGCGAATAATGCTGCGATTGATCACGGTATTCTGTCCGGCCAGACGGATGCCCGTGCCGACACACCAGAGTGATCCGGTCATGCTTCGTGGGCCACGGGTTCTGAGCATCCTGAATGAACATTGACACGATTGCGCCCATCCGACTTTGCCTGATACAGCGCGATGTCAGACCGGTTCAACTGGGCATCGACCGTGCTATCGACATCGCAGCAAGTGGCCAGACCGAAACTGGCTGAAATCTGAAAGGCCTGACCGGACGGCTCGGTATCAATGTCTGAAATTGCCTTGCGAACGCGTTCGGCAACGGCTGTGGCCGAGGTCTTGTCATGATTCGGCAACAGGATCAGGAATTCTTCACCACCGGTTCGGCCCAGAATGCCGAGTCCCCCGATGCTGGTTTTGATGGCCTGAGTGACTCGGGTCAGAGCCCAGTCACCGGTCGCATGTCCATACTGGTCGTTGATTTTCTTGAAATGGTCCAGATCGACCAGCACGGTGGTCAGGTTGCGGTGATGGGTTCTGGCCTGACTGAACTCGCTTTGGGCCTGTTGCAGAATCTGGCGTCGATTGTAGGCACCCGTCAGGCTGTCTGTTTCGGATAATAGCTTGAAAGATATTTTTTGCTGACGAACTCTGAGTAACCAGAACACTGCAATGCCCAGAATGATAATCGTCGTGATACTGAGCAATTGAGCATTGGTGCGTGACTTTTCGGCCACTTGAGAGGCCAGTTTCAGTTTCTCGATCTGATTGGCCTTGGCAAGATTGCCGTACTTGGCGATCAAGTAGGCCAGGTGGCGCGTCTGAAAGTCATTCTGGGTTTGATTATTCGATTCAATCAGTGCCTTGCTGTATGCCAATGCCTGTTGATACTCGCCCGCATCACCATGAATACTCGCCAGCAGCGCGTAAGCTTCCTGCTGGCGTTTGACGATACCGATTTGATCGGATTTCTCGAGCACTCGAAGGGCGTATTCCTTGGCTCGATCTGTTTGCTTGTCCATCAGATAGGCGCGAGCCATCAGCGATTCGATGTGAACCTGATCCGGCTGATAGGGAAAGGTATTGCTGATGGCAGCGGCCTGATTCAGCGTGTCGATCGCCTGGGTCGTCTGGCCTAGCGCCAGATTATTGAAGGCCAGCATTTTCAGAATATTGGCCTCAATTATAGGCTCTCCTATCTGATGGCAGAGTTCACGTGCCTGGTTCAGGCTCATTTGCGCACTGGCGTACTGTTCAGCATAGGACTGTGCCGTTCCTCTGGCCTGCAAGGCGTAGCAGGTCTCCTTCGGCATGCTGCCTTCGGGAAACAGTGCCAGGGCCTGATTGGCATAGGCAATCGCATCCTCATAGGCCTGTACCTCGGTGTGGATGGTGGACGCTGTATGCAAGGTGCTGAAGGTGAAGGTTTTGTCCGAAATCGTCGGCAGGATGGTCAGTGCTGAATAGAGATGTTCGAAGGTGGTATTGAAATTACCCTTCAGATACTGGATGTGGGCCAGAAAGGTATGCGCCCGCATCCGGTAGGCGGGCGCCAGTTCAGGGTAAGACAGAACTCGGTCGAGGGTCTTGATGGTTTCTTCATGCCGCGAGTTGACCAGTTGATGGCCAGCACTCATGATCAGGAAATGTTGTTGTTGCTCCGGGTCAAGCTCTTCAAAGTGAGCGCCGACCTGATTGATCAGGCGATCAGCAGCATCGCGATCGGTCGTGATCAGGCTGGATAATGACTTGATCTGAGCCGTCAGATCACCCGAATGACTGGCGAAACCTGCATGCGGGTAAGCCCCGCATGCCAGCCATATCATCAAAATGATCATCCGGAATTGTTTGCCAGCCACTACACAAGGGCCTCTTGAGGCGTTAATGCCTGGGTGCCATCGGATCCTCAGTGATCATTTGACCGGATTGCAACTGCAGGCACTAATAGTTCTGAATATACACCACGATAAACGCATCGCTGTCATTTCCTGACAGCGCCTTGACCTTCTGAGTATCACCGGACATGACTGCCTCGATTTCCTCTTTGGTCAGTCCATGCTCTTTCATCGTCCCCTTGGGGTCTTTCTTGTAAGCTGCCATCAGATCGGCGTCTTCGCCCAGTTTCATCATGAATGATGCGAGTTGACTCATTGTATTTTCCTATTGCTTTTGTATTCCCCCCGGAATCTCGACCGTTCTGATCAATCGGGATCGAGAAGGGTCGACAAAGCATACGCATAACAAGTGTACCCGAAGGTGTGAGCATCACCAAGCGGCACGTTCGATGAACGGCCATGACTCATAGAGAATAACGTCAGATGATCAGATCAATCCTCTTTTCTGCTACACTTCGCGGCGATCTTCACTTCTGCCCGCTCCGGGCCGTCAGCGCGATTCTGCCCTCATGACCGACCCTGCACTCGATCTGGAAGACCTCAAGCTCAAGCTGCCACAGGTGATGCGTCGGGACCGTGATCGTCTCGAACGCCAGATCCGATCGCTTGCCAGGCCGACCTCCGGGAGCACCGAAACGGTTCAAGTGGGCCAACGGATCATGGAGGCCATTGAGGCATCGATACGGACCCTGGCTGAGCGAGCCCAGCGAATACCGGTCACAAAGTATGATGAGGTGCTGCCGGTCTGCCAGAACAAGGACCTGATTCGTCAGGCGATCGAGGATCATCAGGTCATCATCGTCGCCGGAGAAACCGGCTCAGGCAAAACCACTCAGTTGCCCAAGCTGTGTCTGGATGCCGGTCGTGGTCGCTCCGGTTGGATCGGATGTACCCAGCCTCGCCGCATTGCAGCGCGGAGTATCGCCGCTCGACTGGCCGAGGAGTTATCGGTCACGCTCGGCGATCAGGTGGGATATCAGGTCAGATTTGATGACAAGGTGACCGAACAGAGCCTGATCAAGGTGATGACCGATGGTGTTCTGCTCTCGGAAATTCATCGCGATCCATTATGGATGGCTTATGACACGCTGATTATCGACGAAGCTCATGAGCGTAGTCTGAATATCGACTTTCTGCTCGGTGTGTTGAAACGATTATTGCCTCTGCGACCGGACCTGAAAGTTATCATCACCTCGGCTACGATCGACACCGCTCGGTTCTCCAAACACTTCTCTGATGCTCCAGTCGTGGAGGTGTCGGGTCGAAGCTATCCGGTGGTTGTTCGGTACCATGATCCCGGGGCGCTCTCGGGCGATCAGGCCGAGTTGGCCAATCGAGTGGCTCGTGCGGTTCGTGAATTGGGCGAGGATGACCCTCTTGGTGATATTCTGGTGTTCCTGCCTGGAGAGCGAGATATTCGAGAGGTTGGCGAGTGGCTCGACAAGCAGCGTTTCCGGCACACGCAGGTATTGCCTTTATATGCGCGGTTGCCAGCCTCCTCGCAGCAGGCCATCTTCAAAACGGGGCAGGGCAGGCGGATCATCCTGTCGACTAATATCGCCGAGACCTCTCTGACGGTGCCGGGCATTCGCTATGTCATCGACTCGGGTCTGGCCCGCTTGTCTCGTTATTCCCATCGCAGCAAGGTGTTGCGTTTGCCGATCGAGCCTGTCTCCCGGGCCAGCGCCAATCAGCGCGCAGGTCGCTGCGGACGATTGGGGCCTGGCATCTGCATTCGCCTGTACAGTGAGGCAGATTTCATGGCTCGACCGGAGTTTACCGAGCCGGAGATTCTCAGAACCTCACTGGCCTCGGTGATCTTGCAGATGCAGGTCATGAATCTGGGTGAGATCGAGGCTTTCCCGTTTCTGGATCCACCGGTTCATCGCGCCATCCAGGATGGCTTCCAGCTGCTGATCGATCTGCAGGCTCTGGATGAATCGCGGACCTTGACCAACGCTGGCCGCGACATGGCCTCGTTGCCGGTGGACGTCCTGATGGCACGACTACTGCTCGCTGCACGGCAACACTCGGTGCTGGATGAAGGCATTGTTCTGGCGGCCGTTCTGACGGTGTCCGATCCTCGGGAGCGTCCTGCCGATGCGCGCCAGAAAGCCGATGAGGCGCAGAAGGAATTCAATGACGACCGATCGGATTTTATCGGTTTGTTGACGCTCTGGAACGCCTATAACGCTGAGCGAGCCGCAGGACGAAGCGCTCAGAAAAAATGGTGCCGGCGGCATTTTCTGAATGCCAATCGGATGCGCGAATGGGCTGATCTGGTCAGACAGTTGCGACGTCTGTGTCAGGAGCGATCCTGGGCGCTACGAGATGACGCGGTGGGCTCACCAGTGACTGCTGATCCTGATGCGTTGCATCAGGCCTTGCTGTGTGCCTTCATTACCCAGGTGGGTCATCGGGACGACACACACTTTGAGGGGCCCCGTCAGGTTCGGTTCAACGTGTTTCCAGGATCCTCGCTGTTCAAGAAACCACCGGCCTGGGTGATGTCGTCGGCGCTGATCGATACAGGTCGACTCTATGCTCACTTGAACGCGGCGATCGAACCTGAGTGGATCGAATCGGCAGGCGCGCATCTGCTCAAGCAGCATGTCTCGGAACCTTGGTGGTCGGAAAAGCGGGCCACGGTCATGGCCTATGAGCAATTGAGCCTGTATGGGCTGATTGTGGTCTCCAGACGTCCAGTACCTTATGCCCCTCATCAGCCTGCACAGGCCCGTGAGTTGATGATCAGTGAGGGTCTGGTCCCTGGTTGTGTGCGTGAGCCGGCTGACTTCATTCGCCACAACCGGGCACTGATCGAATCGATCTCGGACTTGGAAACGCGTCGGCGAAAGCAGGATCTGATGGTTGACGAACGACAATTATTCGATTTTTTTGACCAGAGTATTCCCGACCGGATCATCACCTGGCCGGAGCTTCGCGCATGGCTGAAGGGTCAGCCAGCCGATTGCCTGAAGTTGACCCGTGACTTTCTTCTGGCTATGACACATCACGACACACGTGGCCAGTTTCCGGACACATTGACCCTGCAAGGTCGAACGTTTCAGATTATCTATACCCTGGCACCGGGCGACGATGATGATGGTGCCAACCTGATCATTCCAATCAGTGATCTGAACCTGGTTGACCTGAAGGCAACCAGTTGGCTGGTCCCTGGACTGCTTGATGAGCGAGTGGCTCAGTTGATTCGCAGCTTGCCCAAGCCGATCAGGCGGCAAGTGTTTCCGGTCAGTGACATGGTCGACGCATTTGCACAGGCTCCAAGGCCTGAGTCGATGAGTCTGACCCAGGCGTTGGCAGGCTTCCTCAGCCAGCAGACAGGCACTGAAGTGGTCGAGTCGGATTTTGTTGAATCACGACTGGACCCGCATCTGCGGTTCAATGGTCAGCTCAAATCTGCTGAGGGCAGGTTGCTGGCCCAGTCCCGGGATTTGTCTGAATTGAAGCAGGGCTGGATGGAGCAGGCTCGTGATGCTTTCGTCGAGAAAACCACAGAAACCGTTCTGATTGACGACCGAATCGACTGGGACTTCGGAAATCTCGCGGATCTTGCTCGTTCCCATGATGCCATGGTCTATCCTGCCGTAGTCGATCAACTCGATGCGGTGGGTTTGCGATTTTTCGAGGACGCCGAGACTGCTCGTGCCTATCACCTGGAGGGCATTCGCCGTTTGGCAGAGCTGACCCTGACTGAAAAGTTCCGCGTCATGCGCAAGGATATCAAACCTGATCAGTCCACAGCTCTGATATACAGCAGCATTGACTCGGCCGGCACGTTGCACGAGGACCTGATCTATGCGGTGTCGATGGATGCCGTTCGATCCTACCCCAAACCGGTGCTGAACCAGGCCTCATTCGAGGCCTTGTGCGATGACCTCAAGCGTCAGTTGCTGAGCATTGCTGCACGATTGAGGCCCATCTTGCGCGATGTCATGCACGGTCTGAAGGCCGTGCGCAGCCAGATCAGCAGGCTGGAACATGCTGCTGAAACCCGAGTCGACCTGTCAAATCAACTGGCGTATCTGATCTACCCTGGCTGTCTGACTGAAGTCTCGTTGACACAATTTGCCGAGTATCCCCGCTATCTGAAGGCGATGCAGATGCGCATCGAACGCTGTCGTCTGGATCCGGGTTCTGATGCCCGGAAACGTGCCGTCATTGCGCCTTACATGACAGTCTATCTGGAGCGTGCTTCGGAATCGACCTCGGAGGCGATCGACAGGCTTCACTGGCTGCTGGAAGAATTTCGAGTCTCGGTGTTTGCACAAACGCTGAAAACCGCTCAGCCGGTGTCGGCCAAACGCCTGGATCGTGCTGTGGCGGCGGTGCGCGAGTGAGCGCGGTGAATGAGCCCAGTCATGGCAGGGTGTTGCGACTGGCGGTGCCATTGATCATCTCCAATGTGTCGGTGCCGCTGCTGGGACTGGTGGACACGGCGGTCATTGGCCACCTTGACGATGCGCGGTATCTGGCAGCCGTGGCGATCGGGTCGATGCTCTTCAGTGTAGTGGTCTGGGGTCTGGGTTTTCTGAAAATGAGCACCAGCGGTCTGACGGCACAGGCGTTTGGTGACCCCGAACGACAGAGCAGTGACCATTTGCTGCATGGACTGATGATGGCCGCGCTGTTGTCGTTGATTCTCATGCCACTCAGCCAGCCCTTGTGGGCGGCGGGTCTGTGGTTTTTTCAGAGCGCACCGGAGGTGGAATCACTGGCCCAACAGTACGTGGCCATTCGCAGCTGGGCCATTGCCCCGACACTGTGCAATCTGGTGCTGGTGGGCTGGCTGATCGGCGTTCAGAGGACGACACTGCCGCTGGTCATTTTGCTGGTGGCTAATGGTCTGAATATTGTGCTCGACCTGCTGCTGGTGGTGATCTGGGATCTTGGCGTCGCCGGTGTCGCCTGGGCCAGCGTCATTGGGGAGTGGGTTGCCTGCCTGACCGGACTGTTCCTGGTGCTGGATCGGGCGATGCTCAGTCGCTGGAAGCATAGAGGACGAAAGATCATCAGCTCAGCGCCGTGGAAAACCATCGTGTCCCTGAACCGGGATATCCTGATTCGCACCCTGTTGCTGATTGCGGTCTTCATGGCCATGACCTGGCAGAGTGCGCGGCTGGGTGTCACTTTGTTAGCCACGCATGCGGTGCTGATGAATTTTCAGCACCTGATGGCCTATTCGCTGGACGGATTTGCGCATGCGGCAGAGGCTCTGGTTGGACGGTCAATTGGTCAGGGTGCGGTTGATTCTTTGCGCAGATCGATTCGCCTGACTGCCATCTGGTCGGCAGGCGTGGCGGTGCTGTTTTCGCTACTGTATTTGATAATAGCCGAGCCATTGATTGCACTGATGACCGGCTTGCCAGAGGTCCGGGCTGAGGCCGCGTCTCTGTTGCCCTGGATCCTCATGACTCCGGTCGTTTCCTGCTGGAGTTTCTGGTTGGATGGGGTGTTCGTCGGTGCAACCCGAGGACGGCTGATGCGTCAGGGCATGCTGATTTCGGCACTGGGCTTTGGGGTTTGTCTGTGGATCAGCCAGCCGATGGGTTATGCCGGCGTCTGGCTGTCGTTTCTGGTCTTTATGGCGCTGCGCGCCCTGACGCTCGGCCGCTGGTTGCCAGGTCTGCTGCTCGTTGCGACGGATGCCAGATCAGTGCGTCCGCCGCTGACTGAGCGATGAGGTTACTTGATTCGCTTGACTTTGATGCCGCGTGAGATGCCTTCGACATACATCTTCCAGGAGCCCAGACTTTTCGGTTCCAAAGTGATCTGCGGGCTGTCAGCGTTAGAACGATAACGGCCCCCGCCGATCTGCCTCCATATCTGGCCGTTGGTCAAGGTGAATACGGTGTCGCCAGTCCAGCCGGTAAACTTGCCATCAATCTGCGCTTCGACGGCATTTCGTTGGCCTGAAATACCGCCCCTGAGGCCGATCGTATTGTGTTCCTGCTTTTCGATGGCCTGCTCCACAGTGTCATCAATCTGGCCGTCAAGCCAGCGATTCAGATATTCCAGTTCAGTGGCCGATAATTTGTCCAGGCCGGACTGCTCCAATTGTTGAGGATTCATCTTTTCTTCGATGGGAGTGAACTCTCTTGCAGACAGGGCAGTTGCCAGAAACAGGCAGCATAAGGTCAATGTGACAGTCATATTTGTTCGCATGATCAGGCCTCGAAAAGTCAATCAGATTTACACAGTTTGTTAACATCAAACTAACGGATGGGTGATAGTGTAAGCGCATCCCGGAGATCGACACAATCCCGAGTAAAAAATATCAAGCAAAAAGCGGCTGAACACGTTAAAATACGGGGTGTTGGGCCGATTTTTTTGTCACTTCCAATGACAGCAGGATCGTCCCTGGCTGACGATAATGACTTCATGATGGCCATCAGCCGCCATTGGGAAAATACCGAATGAACATGGAACAAACTACAATGAGACTACACACTGACTTAATCAGTCGTGCTCTGATACTTGCCGGACTGTCCCTTTGCACGGTCGGCAGTGTCCAGGCTGGTACACAATCCACGTCTGGGAGCGCCGTTCTGAAGATTGAGCGGAATGCGTCAGGGACACTCTCGCAATATATTCAGCTGTCTGGATGGGAACATGATCCCGACAGCAACACGCTCACCGCGCAGTCGGCTCGCGGTGATCGCCTTTGCGGTTCGACGGGCGGCGGCAAAGGCGCCAGTGGCAATCAACTGATCCTTGATGGTGTGAGTTACTCGATCAACCGCATCGACATGTCCAGACGCGGCAACACCGTGTTGGTGGTCAATGCTGCCGAACGCGGGCTTTTCCCGATGTGCACGGCATCACTGACGCGAGGCAACGCCGTTACTGCGGCCACCACGCCGGCCCTGTCCAGAGGGGCAATTGGAGGGGGCAGCTTGCAGTTTGCGATTGACGTGCTTAACGATGCAGGTGGCGAGGTCACTGCGGTGCTACCGGTCAACAACAGCATCAGCTATAACTTCTCGATCGACCCACGGCTCTTGTCGGTCGATCTGTCCGATGATGTTATCTGTCTCCAGAGTGCTGAAGTGTCTGGCACTCTGCTGGCACTCAGTGACAGCAATTCGGTCATCACGGAGTACTCTGGCATGCAATCGCTGAGTTACTTCCCGACTCCGGCCGGATCGGTCAACGAGCGAACTTTTCTGGCCACGACCGGATCGAATATCCAGTGTTTTACGCCCCAGATTGTGCCTGATGAGGTCACCACCAGTTCGATTCCATTCAGCTGTGCGCCATCGAGCAACATCTTTACGGATGGATTCGAATCGGGCAGTGTCGGCGGGGGCTCTTCGGAAGACAACCTGCAGCTTGATTTCCGACTCATCAACCATCCCAATACAACCATCAATACCAATGCGATTTACCAGCTCAGCATTCTCAATTGCAGCCCAGGCCCAATGAGCAACGTGGTTGTCCGTGACTTGTATCCGATTATTGGTTTAGGTACTCCAACCTTGACAGGTAGCTCAACCTGGTCCTGCGTCTCAGGTGCCAGCTGTGCCGGTGACGGTTATATCGACTTCATTTTGGGCAACCTGAATGCCGGTGAATCGGTGGTCATCGAAGCGGATCGTCCACTTCAATCTGGCAGCGCCGGTGAGTTTATTACCGTTGACGCGGCGGCCTATCCAGTCAATGGGTCGGATAATGACGTCAGCAACAACCTGGGTAGCTGGACATTCGAGATTCGCGACAATCTCCTGCCCGAAATCACCGTGACCGGTTCGCCGGACGGCTTGGTCGAAGATCAGGGGCTGGTGACCATCACAGGCATCACCGTATCGGCCAGTGATGCGGATGGCAGCGTGACATCAATTTTGGTGACATCAACAGACGAGACCGTAGTCGTGATCGATTCGGTCAACGACAGTGATCTGAACAACATCATTATCGCCGTACAGACGCTGGCTGATGCCAACGGTACAGTCGATCTGAACATTGTTGCGACCGATGACCTCGGTGGCGACTCAGTCCCTGCCCTAGTCACACTCGATTTGACGCCCGTTAATGATCCACCACTGATTACAGTCGCAGGTGGGATTGACTACTCGGCTCTGAGCGTGGTCCCTGATCCGGTCAGTTTCACGGGCCCCTGTGATCAGGATTCTCTGCCTGGATGTGCTAGTCAGATCTATCCGTCCAGCGTCGGTATTTTCCAGGCCAATGTCAAATCTGGCTTCGGCGACTGGGTCGTCTCGATCAGCCCTGGAGCAGATAATGAAACTGCGCAGATTGCCAATCTGACGCTGAGCATCAGTGACCCTGCCAATCCGAATATCTTCCTCGGCCAGGGCTTCGAACCGGCGCTGATCGACTCGGGTAGTGGCTGGGCTCTGGATTATGGGCTGTCTGGCAGCAGTGGCACCGAATTGATGACCATTACGGTCGATGATGGCGAGGCCAGCAATAATCTGACCACCTTCGAGTTCACCATTTCGGTCGACAATACACCGCCTGTTGTCAGCATCACTGGATCTCCTGATGTGATCGACGAAGATTCAACAGCAACCGCGCTGAGCGGCAGTGGATTCAATATTGCTGCGACAGATGTAGATGGTTCAATCAGCAATGTGATGGTCAGCTCGACCAATCAGGCGGTCATTGACGATGCTAATATCGTTGTTGATGACTCGGATCCGGCTGATGTCCTGATCACTATCACCCCTGAGGCCAATGTGTTTGGAACGGTTGATCTGAGCGTGGTAGCCACCGATGATGTCGGAAATCCCTCGTCACCGGTTATCGTCACCGTACTGCTCAATCCAGTCAACGACCAACCATCAGTAGTCTTCGGCGATGAGACCAGCATCGAAGGGAGCAGCGTCGTCAGCGATTTCGATTCTGGAACGCTCACACTGACGCTGAACAACTCCGATGTCACCCCATCGATCCAGGCCATTCTGGTACTCAATGGAGACAGTGTTCTGGGGCCATTCGAGGGCGACGGCAGTCAGACAATCGTCTCGGCTGCAGTGAGCATCAACGACAACCTCAGTGGTGTTCTGGATGCCACTGAGCCTCCGGAAATCAATATCTTTGGCGTTGCTCCAAACCAGATCGCCGTACTGAACATGAGATTGTCCAGTGGCTCTGCAACCGGGGTTGCCAGTATTGACATCACGGTCACCGATTCTGCCAGTGGTGCTGATATCTCGACCATTATGACGTTGAATCTGGTGGTCACTGATTGATCGGTTCACATTAATCCACACACAGAGCCATGACTTGTTCATGGCTTTGTTGTTTATGATATCAAAGAAACCCCCTACAACATCCCGATGACAACAATGCCAGAGAATGACCCCAATCAATCTGCAGTGCATGTCTGGCTCGCTTGCCAGGGAGTACTGTTGACCGATCAGGCGAATCAATTGCTGGGCCCCTGCCTTCATTCCCTGAATGCCGCTCAAGGCAATACCTTGATCGACGCAAACGATGACATAGAGTCGACGGATCGTGGTCTGGATGAACTGCTTGAATCGTTGTCGGTATTGCTTGAACTTCAGGCTGACCCTGCGACATTGCTCGGCGTGATGTTGAGGTTTCAGCAATCTGTGCAGTCCGATTCTGATAACGATTCCCCGCTGCCGGTTCCCCATGAGCTGGTCGAGCTGAATGCAGATGCCAGGAAAATTTGCCAACAACTCGAACGTATCTCCGAGTTGGAACTCGACTACGATCCGCGTCAGACCTCGACCGAAGGACTGCGTCGTCTGCTACTGGCGCTGGTGACCGATGTGCGGGTCGTGCTTGCCACTCTGGCCAGTCGTCTGGTCCGACTTCGTCATCTGTTCAATCAGCGTCTTGAGGACGACGATTTTGTCAGTCTGGTCAGTGCCATCCATGCACCGCTTGCCAATCGACTGGGTGTCTGGCAAGTCAAATGGGAGCTCGAGGATCTGGTCTTCAGATATCAGCAACCTGATGCGTATCAAAAAATTGCCGGCCTGATCGCGGAAAAACGACAGGACCGGGAAGAGTATATCGATCGTCTGGTGTCTCTGATGCTGGAGCGACTGGCCGCCGCCAGAATCGAGGCCGACGTCAAGGGGCGGCCCAAGCATATCTTCAGTATCTGGAAGAAAATGTCCGGCAAGGGTCGTTCATTCGATGAACTGTACGATGTACGTGCCATCAGAATTCTGGTCCAGGAGGTTGAGCAGTGTTATGCCGTACTGGGATTGGTACATGCTTTGTGGCAGCCAGTGCCTGGCGAATTTGTCGATTACATCGCCAATCCGAAAGGCAACCAGTATCAATCTCTGCATACTGCGGTCTTCGGTCCGGAAGGAAAAACGGTAGAAATCCAGATCAGGACACAAGCGATGCACGAGCACGCCGAACTCGGCGTTGCCGCTCACTGGCAATACAAGGAAGGGGGAAAACTCGACAGCCACTATCAGCACAAGGTCAACTGGATGCGACACCTTCTCGAAGGGCATCCAGAAGATTCGGAGCAGGAACTTCTCGATGAGTTTGCGCCGGACAACACCGACGAGCGAATTTATGTCCTGACTCCGAAGGGCGATGTGATTGATTTGCGTGCCGGAGCGACGGTGCTGGATTTTGCCTATCATGTGCATACCGATGTCGGGCATCAGTGTCGTGGTGCCAAGATCAATGGTCGAATCATGCCGCTTGATACAGTGCTCAAACATGGCCAGAGAGTGGACATTCTGACGGCCAGGAATGCTGAGCCGTCACGTGACTGGATGGTTCCAAGGTTGGGTTACCTGAACAGTGCACGTGCACGTACAAAAGTGCGTCAGTGGTTTCGGTTCAAAGATCGCGATCGCAATATTGCCGAAGGCAAGGATATCCTGGAGCGAGAGCTCAAGCGGCTTGCCGTCAGGCCACGTAATCTGAATGCAGTGCTGAAACGGTTCAAGCTGCCTGATCTGGATTCGTTGTATATTGCAGTGGGCGTGCACGACATCAGTGTCGGACAGATTGCTGCGGCACTGAATGATCTGGCAACGATTGATGATCCGGTCGAGGACAGCATCCCACTGGTTCGAACCCCTCCGGCATCCACCGAATCCAGTGCAGACGGCATTCTGATCGAAGGAGTCGGTCGATTGATGACCAACATGGCCAAGTGCTGCAATCCGGTACCGGGAGATGCCATTGTCGGGTTCATCACCCGCACTCGTGGCGTCAGCATCCATCGATCCGATTGCCCCAATCTCAGCCAGTTGATGGCCACTGAAAGTGAACGAATGATTGATGTTTCCTGGCGTAATCAGGCCAACGAACGCTATCAGGCCGAAATCGCGGTGACCGCCTATAATCGACACGGTCTGATTCGGGACATCGGACATGTCCTGTCAACCGGAGGCTCGGATGTGACCAGCATGCAGACCACGGTGAATGAACAGGACGGCCTGGCTTCATTCCAATTGTCAGTGCGGGTCAGGGATTTCGAGCACCTGAGTCTTCTGGTCTCGCGTCTTCAATCCATGTCCAACATTATCGACGTCAGACGGACCGGTTGATCATCAACACTGGACCTGTTGCAGTGGCGCATGTTCAGGCACAATGACCTATGGAGCCTCTGAACAAGTCTCAACCGATCACGACTTGTTCAGAGGCTCCCTATACTTGAGCCTGGGGAAGACTCGGTTCACACTGATTTGGGTTGATTGATATCGTTTGACAGAGGCGACGGTCCGTTTTGCTTGAAATACCGGGATATCAGATACAACACGAACTGGGACGTGGCGGCATGGCAACGGTCTATGCTGCCATCCAGTTATCGGTCCAGCGGCCGGTTGCTCTGAAGGTCATGTCACCAGTCTTGCTGGTGGATCAATCCTTTGGCGAACGGTTCATGCGTGAAGCGCATATTGCAGCCAATTTACATCATCCACACATTGTCTCGATTCATGATGTTGGCGTTGAGGGTAATTATCACTATACCGCCATGGAATTGTTACCGGGTGGGGATCTGGCCGAACGACTCGATGGCCCAATGGACTTGTCTACGGTACTGAGAATTGTCGGTCACCTGTGCCAGGCACTTGATTATGCGCAGTCGAAGGGATTCATTCATCGAGATGTAAAACCTGAAAATATTCTGTTTCGAGAGGATCAATCGACGGTTCTGACCGATTTTGGCATCGCTCGCGCGCTCAATTCGAGCACCCAGATGACCAAGACCGGTGCGATCATCGGGACCCCTCAATACATGAGTCCCGAGCAGGCACGCGGACGTGAAATCGATGGCCGCTCCGATTTGTATGCGCTCGGTATCGTGCTCTACGAAATGCTCATTGGTGAAGCACCCTATCGCGGCGCCGACTCGATCACCGTCGGCATCAAGCACATCACTGAACCGGTACCGGGATTGCCGGACAACCTGGTGCACCTGCAACCGCTGCTGAACCGTTTTCTTGCCAAAGACCCGGAGGATCGGTATCAGCGTGGATTTGATGCGCTGCGCGACGTCAAGACACTGCAGAAGCAACTGAATATAGATAGCGGTATCTTTCCCTCTGCTGTTGAGCAGCAGCCCATGCCGGCGGTTCAAGCAGAAACGGTGGCGTTTGAAACCCCGGTCCCTGAGCCTCAATCAGAGACTGTGGCGCTTGAGACGCTGAAGCCGAACTCTCAAAAACAGACGATGATCACGCCTTCGGAGCCCATGGTTGCTCGAAATCGGGATCATCTTGATTCGTTTCCGGGTCCAATCAGGGCTCGTCGCAATTCGCATAGGCACCCAGAAAAATCGAAGAGAGGTGGTGTCCTGTGGTGGCTATTGGCGCTGATCATTCTGGTCGGTGCGGGGGGCTGGTGGCAGCGTGAACGACTGGCACAGTGGCCAGTCGCAAGAGATCTGATGCAGTCCGCAGGACTCTGGCCACAGCAGGTAGATGATGCGGATGCATCCGCATCATCACCGTCGCTTGATTCAGCGGGTAATCAATCAGACGATGGCGGTCAGGGCTCATCTGAATCGACCCTGGAGTCGGTCACCGTTGGCGAGCCAGCGCGAGACAATTTTCAGGACAAGATCAGAATGCTGATTGATCAGGCTCTGACCCTGGAGAGTACCGGGCAACTGGTGTTGCCAGCGGGCAATAGCGCGCTGTTCAAATACCAGACTGTGCTTGAGCTGCAGCCAGATAATCAGGCTGCCAGTGCTGCCATCGATCGAATTGAAAGGTTGCTGACTCGTCAGTTTGAATCCGCTCTGATGAACAATGATTCTGATGAGACAGAACGCTTGATGACACAGTTGAAAAACATTCTGAATGCCGGCCAGATCAATGCATTCGAGCAGCGTCTGACTGATCAGAGGGAATTCAGGCGGCAACAGCAACGGCAACAACAGCAGCAGGCATTGCTTGCCGGTTTGGTATCTCAGGTGGAAACCGACTTGTCATCCAGGCTCACCATTGATGTGGTCAATCGCGTCATGGATGGATTGAAACAGATTGAATCGATCGATTCGTCCTCTGCCCGGCTTGACAGATTGAAGAGCCAACTGACAGCAGGATTGCATCGTCGCGCTGCGGCCTTGCTTGAAAATGACGATCTGGATGACGCCAGGCAATTCCTGGAGCAATCGGCGCGCGTCAATCCGGGTTCGGCTGAATTAGCTCGTTTGCAGCAGCGGTTTCAACTGTATCTTCAGCAACGTCAGCGAAATAGAATCAGCGCGACTCAATTGGGCCAGATTAGCCAGTTGCTTGTGGATGCCAATTCGGCCATGTCAGCGGGTAACTTGATCAGCCCTCCCGGTGAATCGGTCTATGATCAGTTGAAAGCCGTTTTGCGAATCGATCCGAACCATCAACCTGCCAGGCGTATGCTGACAGATGTCGCTATCGACCTGATTGGTGAAGCGAATGAAGCACTGCGTATGGATCAACTGAGGCTTGCAGCCGATCGCTATCGGGCGGCGGTTCAGTGCGACGCTGCTGTGGGTTCGCTGCCGAGCCTGCGAAATAGAATCGCCGATCGCCTGGTCGACCGTCTGAGCACACAGCTGTCAGAAGGGAAACTGGAAAATGCCAATCAACTGCTTCAGGAACTTGGAGGATTGGTTCCGGGTGATCCACGAATTGAATCCTTGCAGTTGCAATACAATCTGGCTCGTGACATCCGCTGATCACCCTGATGGCTGAATCATCGAGCTATCTAGCATCAGCGATCCATGCCTTCGGGTTGATCAGTGTTCTGAACCCCGAGAATACGGTTGACCGCAGCCTGTGCAGCATCGAACGAGAAGTATCGCTCGACATTGGCCAGACCATTGTGTGACAAGGTGTTCCACAGCGCCTCGGACCCGTACAAGCGGACAATTGCATTGGCAAAGCTTTCTGGTGTATCGGCAATCAATACCTCATTGCCATCCCCAGCATACATCCCCTCAATGCCCAGCGATGTGCTGACAACAGGTTGCCCATAGCTCATGCTGGTATTGATTTTGCCCTTGATTCCCGCGCCAAACCGTAGCGGCGCGACGGCGATCCTGATGTCGTCAAGAAAGGGCTCCAGATTCTCAACGAAGCCGTGGTAGACCACATGATCGCTTGCTAGTCTGGTGATCTCAGGGGGTGCCTTGCTGCCGATGATATGAAACCGAACTTCTGGGAGCCGAGCTAGAATCAGCGGCATGACTTCCTTTACAAAGAAGACCACCGCATCAACATTGGGGCTGTGCTGATAGCCGCCAACGAACATGATGTCGCGTCGATCTTCATAGCCCACACGGCAGCCATGGACATCGTGGATCGTTGCCAGGACATCAACATTGACCTGCGGTGCAATTCTTTCCAGAACCTCCTTCTCATAAGGACTGACTACCAGAGTCAGATCGGCAGCTTGAGCGACGGCCAGTTCGCGTCGCTGAGTATCCATGGACTGCTGCAGAAGCTTGTCATCATGAGTCAGTTCAGCTTGCCGCTGTTCACGCAGAAAGTGCAGATCAATCGTGTCAAACACCAATTTAGCCCGTGGTGCCAGTGATCTGACCATCTGCACATATTGCTCGGCAATGTAGTGTCGGGAGATCAGGATGGTGTCAAAACGGTGACCGTTTTCCTGCAGAAATTCGCGCGGCGATTTGAGGAACGGGGAATACCAGACTTCAACTCCCATCTGCTGGAGGATGTCACTGCTACCGTCGACCCAGGCGCGATTGTCGGCGAAAAAAGTCACCCGGCAGTTCTGGTTCAGCAGCAGTCTAAACAGGTTGATCAACCTGACTGATCCAGCGTCCTGAGTGGCGTCTGGGGTCGTTGCGTCGATAATGAGCACATCATGTGAGGATCGGTGTGCCCTTGCGACATCGAGATCACTGCCTGAACGGGGGTGCCGGCTGAGGGTCTGTTGCCATTTATCATGGAACTTGCCCTGATTGACGAGTTGATATCGTTTGGTCCCGCTGGATGTATCGGTTCCTGATGTGATGCCCTCGAAATGGGTCACCACTGACAGTGGTTGATAGAGGACCCGGAAACCGCGGCTGCGAATCTCGAACGCCAGATCAACATCCTCGTAGTAGGCCGGTACAAAGCGAGTATCAAAGCCGCCTATCTGTTCAAACAGGATGCGTGGCACCATGATGGCAGCGCCTGATATGTAATCCACTTCCCGAACGAAGTTGTAGCGTGGATGATCCGGATCTTCGAATTTACCGTAGTTCCAGCCGGTGGCATCATTGAAAATGATGCCACCGGCTTCCTGAAGACGTCCATCGGGATAGACCAGCTTGGATCCGGCCAAGCCTACGGTGGTGTCACGTTCGAATTCACTCAGCAGCGAATCAAGAAAGTCATCAGCAACGGCGGTGTCATTGTTCAGAAAGAACAGATAGTCGCCTCGGGCGTGCTCGGCACCGTGATTACAGGTCTTGATGAAGCCCTGGTTGGTCTCGTTTCGCAACGAGGTGATCCCGCTGAACTGCGACAGCATTTCGGCGGTCTGATCTGAGGATTCATCGTCGACAACGATCACTTCGAACAGACAACTCGTGTGAGCACTCTGAATCGATTTCAGGCACTGATGAGTGTATTCGAACTGATTGTAGACCGGAATAATGATACTCACACGCGGTTGCTCACAGGGCTCGAAATGCAGAATTTCAAGCGGATCAGATATTGGCACAGAGGCCTGGGAGGTTTTGAACTGACCCGAAGGAGTCATGGTTCGGCGTATTCGACGCAAGGTATCGATCAGGCCGTGTGCTCTGAGCGATTGCCAGGTCCTGCCGATGAGCATCTTCAGACGTTTGACTCGATCCGCGTTCCGATGAATGAGCATTGCCAGCAATCGTTTTGAATATCGCAATGGTTTGGTCAGACGCCAGCTCAGGCTCTGTACCAATTGCAGATAGCGATCGGTCAACTGTTCCACATCCGCTTCCAGTGACTGGATGTGTTGTTGTTGTTGTTGGATGTGTTGTTGTTGTTGTTGAATCCGGGTGCTGGCGTCTTCCAGTTCCTGTTGCGTGTTCGCCCGAATTTGCTCCAGCGCCTGGTAGCGACCATGGATGATGTCCAGGTCTTTGTTCAGTTGTTCGGACCACTGGTTACTCTCACTCAATTGTCGGTCCAGCGAGTGAGCCCAATCTCCCCGGCGCAGCAGTTCGCTGTCCTGTGTTTTGACCGTCTCATGCAGGGACCGGTTCTCACTGATCAACTCAAGCTGCTCAATGGCCAGTGAGGCAACGGCCTGATCGACATCCTCGTAATTGTCGATGGCATAGCGCAGTTTCGGCAAGGATCCATGGGTCAGTAAGCGGCGATATTGATCTGCCATATCAGTCAGGTTGATATGACTCCGCTTCATCCCTTGCTGAGCCCACTGGAACAGCGTTTGACGATGCTGGTTGCCCTCTTTCAAGGCAGTCGCGAGAGCGTCTACAGTAGGGTCGCATAACAGTCCGTCACTCTGATGCTCGATTCGACTGACAAAACTGCCCAGTGCCGTTGCAATGATTGGGACACCCAGCTGTCGCATTTCGGTCAGTGTGTAGCTGAATGTTTCCGATACCGTGGACATCAGAACTGCGGTATGCGGTCGGATTCGAAGAACATGATCGTTCAGCGACTCTCGTGGATAGTCCAGCACGATGTGAACATGATCGAGTCCAAAGAAATCATGGCCATCAATCCCCGAGCCAAGCAGGTAGAAGTCTGCGAATTTGGCACAGCGTTCGATCAGTGGTTTGAGCAGATGCTTGCCTTTGACCGAGCTCAATCGACCCGGAATCAAGACTCTCATGCGATCGGATTCATCCAGTGCAAGGGGTGCCTGATGATGATCAATCACAGAAGGGCTGCCGTGCGGAATCAGCTGCCAGTCCAGTGTTTTGACGGCAGGTATCAGGCGCGACAGGTGGTTGCTGACCGAGACGTCAGGGACTACACGCTGGATATGACCAGCGCTCAGAGCCTTGATGAATCGCGCTCTGAACAGATGCCATTGCCGAGGCGATCGATTGTCCAGTTTTTGCCGGATCACATCGGCGTGTGCGGCGTCATCGTACAGGTCGTTGTTCAGGTCTTGCGGAGCCATGGACTCCAGGGCGATATCCAGCCTTGGAATGAAAGGGTAGTAGTCATGACACACGAGCAGCGTGTTTACCGCTAATTCGAGGACGTCCAGACTGTGGCCAATCAGCGATGAAATGATCAGGTCATTGATCTGAAATCGGGCCACAATTGACTCAACGAAGTGTCGATAATCAACTCGTGATTCGGTAACCGATTGAATCGGAACAGCCGGTTGCCAGCGTACCAGAATGCCAAGATCGGGTCGGTTGACCACACGCAGTTCAAACGACTCGGCCGTCCAGGGACTATCATGAGCAGCCACCGAGACCAGTTGCAGATGCCAGCGTTCATCGGCTTCTGCAGCCAGATCGTCAATCCAGCGTTGGGTGCCCCCGCCCCAGCTGTGGCAAACATGCAGCGTGACCGGTTTTGAGTCGAGCCCTGGCACAGGAATGTTCTCGGCGCTGGTCAAGCCCTCATCGAGGGTGAGTTCGATGAACGAATGTCTGAGTGCTTCTACGGCCAGGATGGGAGTGGCAGGATTGGACGGTATTGGCAGTCTGAACGGTTCTGATTTTGACCCTGCATACAGGTCGGTCAGTAGCAGACAGGTCAGGCCCTCAGACATCAGTGCCTTGTGAAACTCGCTCCAGTTCAAATGGGTGCCAGCCAGTGATCTGACCGTATCAGAGGGTGGGCGCCACAAGCTACAGGCACTGGCACTCTGAGCGATAGGCGGGCATTGATGCGCCGCATGAGCAAATACCAATCGATCCAGGCTGTGCGGGCTGCATGCCATTTCAGCCTCGGGATCAAACGGTGAGAAACCAGCGTCCAGCGCGTTCATGGCGGACACACACACAGCGTCTGGTTGGCCCAGCAGGGCCTTTTGCAAGCGCTGCCAGAAGTGTTCTGGCCAAGTCACAGGCGTGGCTACCAGAAGAATCGTGCGATCCGGGTAGGCCGAGAACAATGCACGAAGTGCCGACATCGGGTCATCATCCGACGTGCTCAACACAGTCAGTGAGTGTGACTGTGCAGGCATTGATGAGTCCAGCGTGCCAACATGACAGAATTCGCTGGATGCCGGGACGCTCGAACGACAGTGCTCGACCCAGGCCGCATTGAGCGCAGAGAGTGGACCCCACAGTCCCACAACGAGTGATGACATCGGAACTCAGGACTCCATCAGATCAGGGAAAGGGACAGCATCGGTCTCGATGCCGTCCCGGACATGGAAAAGGGCTGTTGATCAGAACGACATGTCAGGCATTTTTTCGCGCTTGTAGTCACTCGGTATGCGCAACAGACTGTGGTCCACGTCTTCGGAACTGACGCTCACCAACTGACCGCTCATCTGCCCGATCAGATCGTTGCTGAAGACATAGCGGACGGGCATCTCCGAGGCGCCCGGCTGTCCAAAACTCTGAGCCATTCCGGCAGCGAAGGGCACGTTCTTGATCATGTCGAGGGAGAAATCCCGCATTGCCATGAACACTGCGGCATCCTCTGAATCAATACCCAGAGCATCCGGCGAGGTGACACACAATTCGCTGGTCTTTCGGTCATTGGCTCTGACTTCGAGAATCTCGCAGTTGTAACCTGCGACAGAATCACTTCCATTGCGGTCATAGCTGAACTCGACTGTCTTGGTTTGAAGCTCGGCAGGCATCATGCTTTTCATCATCTGTTCCATCTGCTTGCGCTGAGCTGGTGGCATCTGAGCCAGCGTATCTTCCATCTGTTTCATGGCCTGGTTGACTGCATCGCCCATCTTGTTCATGGTCTCCTGATCGATGACCATATAGGACTTCTTGGATGGGTCGACGATGATCATCTCTTTTCGATCAGCGTCAAACAGCGACCAGGTATCAGTGCCCTGGCCATTAACGAATCGCATCTTGTTGTCTGCGATCAGCATTTCGGTCGTTTCAGTGCCGTCACTGGAGGTATTGCTGAACACCATTCGGGTATCAGCAAAAGCCGTCTGGGCCAGCATCAGACCGGTCATGCCGGCAAGGGTGAATAGTCGCATCAGGGTTCTCCATGGTTTCATTGGAACAACGGAGCATTATCCTTGATATGTTCAGTGCTGTCATCCGCTGGGCAGCAAGCCAAAAAAAACCGGGCGGATGCCCGGTT
>QIKT01000161.1 GCA_003233095.1 Oceanospirillales bacterium
CGGTGTGGCGTCTTTCAAGGCATTTCTGAACCAGTCCGAGACGACAGCTCCGGATTTATGGCCGCCGGGCGAGCAGCAGCTGATCATCTATGCCACCGATAAGGCCGGGAATGCCGGGCGAGCTGGTCAGACACGGTTTTTTGTCGACGGATCACCACCCGAGATACTCTGCGAGGCTGCTCAATCAGGCTCTACCCTGGTGCAGGTGTATCAATTGCCCATCAGCTTGAGCTGCCGATCCAGCGATGACAGTGGTGTCAGTGAGTTTCTGATGCGGACCGATGATGTCTGGATCCCAGTCCCGGATGCCTCATTTCAAAGTCAGCAAGCCGACTTGACCCTGATGGCCAGGGATGGACTCGGCCAGACCCGTCAACGGACGCTGAGTTGGCCAGTTGATGATCAACCACCGGCGATACAAATCGACCTTCCAGATGGCGGACGTATCGATGGCAACGACATTTTCATCGACCCAGGAGATCGAATCGCGGTGACGATCAGTGACGGAGGCGTGGGCGTGATGGAGGCGCAATACCGCTACAATGATCGCGACTGGGTTGATATTCCTGAAACTATCCGTTTTGTTGATCGTGGCTGGTACCTCCTGGACATCGAGGCGATTGACCACTTCGGTCAATCGACTACACAATACTGGTATGTTCGAACCGGATCGCCGCGATCACAAAGGCCACGTCGATCATGAGTGTCCTGACTCTGAGAAAATGCATTCTTTGCCTGTTTGGGCTGTTGATGACTACCGCACAGGCGCAGCAACAGATTGACGATACCCTGGGCACACACATCGTTGAGTCGGGTGATACGCTGTGGACTATCACCGAGCAATATCTTGGCGCGGATTTCCTGTGGCGAGAGAACTGGAAACTCAATCCTCAGATCAGCAATCCGAACCTGCTCAGAATCGGCCAGACACTGACCGTCATAACCGATCGAAAAATCAGCGCTGACAATGCCACTCTGACTGAGGTCACCAACAAGGTCGACAAGAATCTGAAGAGTACGGCATGGACTCCCGCTACCACCGGTGATGCCCTTCAAGAACGTGATGGGGTCAGAACTCGCAAGAATTCCTCCGCCTCACTGCTGTTCAATGACACAACCCGGCTGAACCTGTCGGAGTTCTCTCAGGTCTTTCTGGAGGCCAGGCAGACCGATCTGCGCGGTGTCGATCGGGGCCAGATTGAAGTGAGGCGGGGCAGGGTGGAACTGCAGTTTGATCCCATTGCGCGCAATCCAGCACAGATTGAACTTCGCGTCGGGCAAGCCGTTGCAGTTCCGGATATGGGGCCGGACGGCAGTGCCAGGTTGGCCGCCATTGCCGATGATTCCGACGGTGCGGCGGTCATGGTCTATCACGGCAGTTCGGCGCTGCAGGCGAGTGGCCAGTCTGTTGCATTGCGTCGTGGAACCGGATCGACCGTGGTCGCTGGCCAGCCGCCAACGCCGCCAGAAATTTTGCTGCCAAGGCCCAGAGGCTTGCGGCCAGTTTCCGGTAGTTTGTGGCAGGTCGCTAATCCGATTCTGAATTGGCAGGCGGTGAGCAATTCGTCAGGCTATCGGGTGGAAGTGTGCCTGGATAAGGAATGCCGACGAATGGTTCGAAGCAGTCCGGTCTTGGCCAAGACACGCTGGCAACCTGAGCTTGATCAGCTGGGGACCTATTACTGGCGAGTCCGAGCGATCAGCGCAAGCGGCCTGGAAGGCTATGCCAGCCGAAGCGTTTCGGCCACTCTGGACAGCCTGCTGATCGATTACAAGCCTCCGGCGATAGCCGTGATCCCAGAAGGCCGGGTGACCGATCAGGCCGGGCAATTGATCATTGCGCCAAACAGCATTATCAGGCTCAATGTGATCGATTCGGGGGTTGGATTGGCCTGGGTTCGCTATCGATTGGGTGGTGACAATTGGCAGCCCTTCAATGGTGCGGCAATAGCGCTGCCTCGCGATGCCGTTGGTTGGCTGGAGGTGCAGGCCTCCGATTCTCTGGACAATACCAGCGATATTGTGCGGATTGAGCTCAAGTCGATTCAGTAGGCCACACGGTTTGGGCATGCATTCAGATTGGTGGTTAAAATCGTGTACACTTGGCGCGGTCGACTGGCGGCAGCTGGCAGCCGTCCTGAAATGAGTGAAAAGGAATCAGGTATGAAACGATTGTTATGGTCTTTGCTAGCGATGGCAGGTCTGCATTCTCAGGCAGTCTTTGCACAGGATGAGGCGGGGTCAGCCGTGTTAGATAAGCTGGACTGGCTACTGGTCGACATTCCGAATCTGATTTTCTCTTCAATCACCCTGGGCAGCGGGGACGATGCGGCAAGTCTTCCTTTGATCGTGGTTTGGCTGATTATTGGCGCGGTCATTTTTACCGTGTACTTCAAATTCATCAACTTGCGAGGCTTCGCTCAGGGCTTTCGATTAATCCGGGGCGACTACAGCGATCCGAATGCGAAAGGCGAAGTCACCCATTTTCAGGCGCTGGCCACAGCAGTCTCTGGAACGGTTGGGCTGGGCAATATCGCTGGTGTTGCCATCGCTGTCTCCATGGGTGGGCCTGGTGCCACCTTCTGGATGATTCTGGCAGGCTTTCTGGGCATGGCATCGAAATTCTGTGAATGCACCCTGGGCGTGATGTATCGGAACGAGCTTCCTGACGGGCGAGTATCCGGTGGACCCATGTATTACCTGTCGAAAGGTCTGGCAGAAAAAGGCAAGGGCATGGCGCGTTTTGGCAAGGTTCTCGCCGTCGTGTTTGCGATTTGCTGTATCGGTGGCGCTTTGGGTGGCGGTAACATGTTTCAGGTGAACCAGGCGTTTGCCGCCTTGCAGGGTATCACTGGTGGCGAGGAGAGCTTTCTGATCGGCAAGGGCTGGATGTTCGGCCTGGTCATGGCGGTCTTCGCCGGGTTGGTCATTATTGGCGGCCTGAAGAGCATCGCTCGGGTGACCGGCAAGATCGTGCCTTTCATGGCAGCACTCTACATCGTGGCTGGCTTGACAGTGATCGGTGTCAATTACGAACAGGTTCCAGGCGCGTTTGCTGCCATCTACAATGGCGCATTCAACCCCGATGCGATCAAGGGCGGTATCATTGGTGTGCTGATCGTTGGGTTCCAGCGTGCTGCGTTCTCGAATGAGGCTGGCATCGGTTCGGCATCCATTGCTCACTCAGCCGTCAAAACCAATGAGCCGGTGACCGAGGGCCTGGTGGCTTTATGGGAACCGTTCATCGATACGATTGTGATCTGCACCATCACCGCGCTGGTCATTATTACCACCAACTCCTTTGGTGCCAGTAACAATGAACAAGCCGTGGTGCTGACCTCATCGGCCTTTGGCTCTGTCATCAGCTGGTTCCCTTATCTGCTGGCGGTTGCCGTGGTGCTGTTCGCGTTCTCGACCATGCTGGCCTGGTCCTACTACGGCATGAAGTCATGGACCTATTTGTTTGGCGAGGGTAATAATCGGGAAATGGTCTTCAAGTTGATCTTCCTGAGCTTCACAGTGATTGGTTCGATCCTCAACCTCTCGATCGTTCAGTATTTCTCTGATGCCATGATTTTTGCCATGGCGGCTCCCAACATCATCGGTCTGTACATTTTGATGCCGACAGTCAAACGTGCCTTGGTATCGTATCTGGCTCGAGTGAAGAACGGCGAGATTCGTAACTTCAGAACCAGCGGCAGACCCTGACCATTTCCTGGGGAGGAAATGCGGATCCAAGCTGCGGACAGTCATGCACTGTCTGCAGCTTGTATCCCACCTCTTCGATCACGAACAAGGGACTCTGATCGATGACCATACTGACTGACATCCTTTTTGGCATGTTTGGCCTCAGCGTTCTGATGCTGATTGCCTGGCTGTTCTCAGCCAATCGCGGCGCCGTCAACTGGCACACCATTGTGGCGGGTCTTGGATTACAGATCGTATTCGCACTGCTGGTGCTGAAAACCGCTTGGGGTCAGCAGCTGTTCGGCGCGATCGGCGATTTCTTCGTGGTGCTGATCGAGTTTACGGACGAAGGTTCCCGATTCGTGTTTGGTGAACTGATCAATACCGACAACTTCGGAGTCATTTTCGCCTTCAAGGTCTTGCCGACCATCATTTTCTTCTCCTCACTGATGGCCGTGCTCTATCACTTGGGCGTGATGCAGAAAATTGTCAGTGGCATGGCCTGGGTGATGCGCAAGGTGCTAAAGATTTCCGGGGCAGAATCACTGGCTGTGACCGCCAATGTGTTTATTGGTCAGACCGAGGCACCGTTGGTTGTACGTCCATACATAGCAGGCATGACCCGATCCGAATTGATGACCTTGATGATTGGTGGCATGGCGACCATTGCCGGTGGTGTACTGGCCGCATTTGTATCCATCCTCGGTGGTGATGACCCGGTTCAGCAGCAATACTTTGCCAAACACCTGATTTCGGCCAGTGTTATGGCGGCACCGGCAACGATCATCATTGCCAAGCTGTTGATGCCCGAGACCCAGCAATCGCAAACCATGGGCGAGGTGAAAATCCACGTCGAGAAAACCGCGCACAACGCCATCGAGGCTGCTGCCAATGGGGCCAGTGATGGCTGGAAGCTGGCCATCAACGTCGGTGCCATGCTATTGGCCTTCCTGGCGCTGATTGCCATGATCGACTATCCCCTCAATGCCCTGGGTGAATGGACCGGACTGAACGACACACTCGGGCAACCCCTGAGTCTGTCGACCATCCTCGGGTACCTGCTCTCACCCATTGCCTGGGTGATTGGTGTGCCATGGGCTGACGCTCAGCAAGTCGGCGCTCTGATTGGCAAGAAGGTGGTTGCCAATGAGTTTGTCGCTTATGTGGACCTGGGCATGATCCGTGATGCCTTGTCCGAAAAAGCTGTGTTCATCGCAACCTATGCTCTGTGCGGGTTTGCCAATTTTGCATCGATTGCCATTCAGATCGGTGGCATTGGTGGCCTTGCGCCGGAACGAAAGTCCGATATTGCCCGCTTCGGTCTGAGGGCCGTGCTGGGTGGCTCATTGGCAACCATGATGACGGCGACCATCGCCGGAGTGCTCAACTACCTGTAGGGGGTCTGGGTTTATGTCATCTGAACTGCTTCGTCAGCGCCGGTTTCTGCCCTATTTCCTGACTCAGGCACTGGGTGCCTTCAATGATAACGTCTTCAAGAATGCGCTGGTCATTCTGATTTCCTACTCCGGCCTGCGAATGTTGGGCATGGAGTCGAAGGAACTGGTGCCATTCGCCTTCGGCGTATTTATCCTGCCGTTCTTCCTGTTCTCCGCGCTGGCCGGACAACTGGCCGAAAAATATACCAAGGCCCTGTTGATTCGGCGGATCAAGCTGCTTGAAATCGGCATCATGTCAACAGCGTGTCTGGGATTCTGGATGGACAGTGTGCCGATGCTCATCGGTGTGCTGTTTCTGATGGGCACGCAGTCGGCCTTGTTTGGACCCCTGAAACTCAGCTATCTGCCAGAGTATCTGGATCGAAGCGAGTTGGTTGACGGCAACGGTCTGGTCAGCATGGCGACCTTTCTGGCGATTCTGCTCGGAACGATTCTGGGTGGTGAACTGATCAAGATTCGTGAATTGGACCTGCTCAATCTCGAGCGAGCTGGACCGGTTCTGATCTCGCTGACAGTCATGATACTGGCCGTGGCTGGCTGGCTGGTCTCGCGCAAGATTCCCGAAAAGCCGGCAGCAATGCCCGATCTTGCCATTCGCATGAACCTGTTCACCGAAACGATCAGGACAGTGGGCTATACCCGTGAGAATCTGGTGGTCTTTCGATCCATCCTTGGCGTGTCCTGGTTCTGGTTTTTCGGTTCGGTGATTCTGGCCCAGATTATCACCCTGAACAGCGATGTCTTGCTCGGTAACGAACGTGTAACAACCTGGATGCTGGCCTGCTTCTCCGTCGGGATTGGCATCGGCTCGATGTTATGCGCCAAACTGTCGTTCCGTCAGGTCGAGATTGGCCTCGTTCCACTCGGTGCCATTGGCATGAGTGTGTTTGGAGTCGATCTGTATTTTGCCTGCGTCGGGCTTGAGCCGGTGGCCGAACTGGTGGGGATCAGTGAGTTCATTGCTCGCGAGGGAGCCTGGCGAGTATTCATTGATATTGTCCTGATTGGCCTGTTCGGAGGGCTGTACATCGTCCCACTGAATGCATTGATCCAGCATCGCAGCTCGGTCGAGAAGCGTTCGCGCATCCTGGCAGGCGGCAATGTGCTCAATGCGCTGTTCATGGTCATTTCCGCGGTGTACTGCATTGTGTTGCTGAAGTTCATGACCATTCCTGAACTGTTGCTGACCACGGCAATCCTCAATGCAGTGGTTGCCTTGTACATCTTCCTGCTTGTGCCCGAATTTCTGCTGCGGTTTTTCGCCTGGATTCTGATCAACACAGTCTATCGCGTCAAAGTCCGGGATCTGGAGCGCCTGCCAGATGAGGGGCCCGTGCTGCTGGTCTGCAATCACGTCAGTTTTATCGATGCGCTGGTTGTCGGGGGCAGTATTCGCAGGCCGGTTCGCTTTGTGATGTATCACAAGTTGTTCAATTTGCCGCTGATGCGCAAGTTGTATCAGACAGCCCGCGCCATTCCGATTGCATCGGCCAGAGAGAATCCCGAATTGCTGGAAGCGGCCTATGATCGAATTGCCGAAGAGCTCGAAGATGGTCAGGTGGTGTGCCTCTTTCCCGAAGGGCGAATCAGCGAAGATGGCGTCATGAATGAATTCCGGGGCGGCGTTGAACACATCCTCAAGCGCACACCGGTCACCGTGGTCCCAATGGCACTGCGTGGCCTGTGGGGAAGTTTCTTCAGCAAATCCGATGGTGGAGCCTTCCGCGGTCCACTGCGAAAGTTGTCCAAGCGAATTGATCTCATCATCGGTCAACCCGTGCAGGCCGACCAGGCGAACGCTGCGGTGCTGCGCGAGCGGGTGCATGAATTGATGGGCGAGGAGCAGCACCAGTCCATGCCTCCAGGTCAGTGATTGAGGTCTGTTTTTTCGCTGAATTGTGTTACGGGTCCCAGCAGCGTCAATGCTTTTTGGTCCTTGTTGAACTGGCAGCCTGTCGGACTTAACGGGTCGTCACGAGGAACGGTCGATTTGAGTCAGATTTTTCGATCTTGTTCGTTAAATAGCGGTGCTATTCGCCTCAAAAGATCGAAAAATCTGGCCAAAGTCGGGTTTTCCGCAGTAGATCACCTCAGGTCCGACAGGTTGCTGTGTACCCCGCCATTCCGCCTGTCGGCTCAGTCGCGCTCCTGAAGGTCGCCACGAAAAGCGCTCATCCGCAGCTTATATGTCTATGGGTAAAAACGCTGCCATTCCCGGCGAGACATGCCTTGTGGCCAAGCGCTTTGCGACTCATTGAATGATATTAGAATAACGGCGGGGTACACTAGGGAGCCACCGCAGACACGGTATCGACGCATGAAGCTTGCTTTTGGCACACAATTGACCGAACAGTTGAGACGCAATGCAGTCGCATTCATCAGCCTGTTCATTGCGGTCACGTCGCTGGGCTATAACAGTTGGCGCAATGAAACCACAGAAGCGCAGCGCAATGTGCGTGAGGCGGCGTTTGAAATGATTCGGATTACCTCCGTATTGCAACGTGATGTCTTCATGGAACGCTACGACAAGGATTCGGATCGTTGGCACCATGCCTGGGCAGCAGTCATCAGCCTGCAAACCCTGTCTCGGTTGTTGCCAGAGGAGATTGCTGATGCGTCTCAGTCCTTGCGTCAGACCTGGAGTGATCAGGATAGTTTGCTCAAGGCGGATGACTCGGTGCAAGCCGATGCGGCAGAAGCACAGGTCAATCAGGCGATTGAACGGCTAAACCAGCTGCTGATCGAGCAAATCAAGGCGCTGAGTTGACTCTTATGGCCCATCGACAGGGGGCGTGAATGGCCCAGATTATAGGCCGCTCGACCTCATTTCAATTTGCAGTGACAGGACGCTTGAAAACAAAATCCAGCGTCGTTATACTTGCCGCCCGGCTGATGCGGGGTGGAGCAGTCTGGCAGCTCGTCGGGCTCATAACCCGAAGGTCGCAGGTTCGAATCCTGCCCCCGCTACCACGGATTTTGATCGAAAAGGCCTCAGTTGAGGCCTTTTTGTTGTCAGAAACCGGTGCCTTGTCTCCTGAAGCGAGATTCGGCAGGTCGTTAACACAGTCTGCTGCACGCAGCAGGATAGAAGAATGGGCAGGTGCCTTGATGTCATCAATGTGTTGATGCTTCCTGGTCAGGCCCATTTTTTTTAGCAGGATGTTGTGGCAGCATTGCGACGTTGTACGACACCGACAAACAGGAGCGACTTACAAGGCGCCATGTCTGTTCTATCTTCACTTCATGAACTGATTCAGCCGCTGGTAGACGATCTGGGACTGGAATTGGTCGGGGTCGAGTATCACCCGCATGCCACCAACGGCATCGTTCGCGTTTATGTCGACGATGGCGGCAAGGGCATCCTGCTTGATCAGTGCGCAAAACTGAGTCGTGAAATCGGCGCGTTGCTGGATGTGAACGATCCGATTCCCGGTCATTACCAGCTCGAAGTGTCGTCGCCTGGCTTGGACCGCTTGTTATTTACACTGGCGCAGTTCAAACAATTTCAGGGTCGAGATGCCAGGGTACACCTGCTCGCACCTGAACAGGGACGACGCAAATTCACGGCGACGATCAAGGCGGTGACCGACGATTCGGTTCAGTTTGCCGACGCACAAGAGAGCTTCGAAATCGCATACTCGAACGTGGCCAAGGCCCGTTTGGTACCTGTATTTGATTGACGGCATATCAGGCTGTCTCAAGACACACTAAACAGTCAGAGCGACATGACGTCTGTCTGGCGAGGTTGAAACGATGAGTAAAGAAATCCTACTGGTAGTCGAAGCGGTCGCGAATGAAAAAGGCGTCAACAAGGACGTGATTTTCGGCGCAATCGAAGCGGCCCTGGCGGCTGCGGCACGCAAGCGAACCGATGAGGAAATGGACGTACGCGTCAGCATCGATCGTGAGACCGGTGAGTATGATACGTTCCGTCGCTGGACGGTGCTGGATGACGAGGAAGAATTCGAGTCAGAGGTCCGACATCTGATGTTGGCTGATGCGCTCAAGAAGGATGACAGCTTGCAGCCGGGCGATCACATTGAAGAACAGATCGAAAACCCTGATTTCGGCCGGATCGCTGCGCAAGCGGCCAAGCAGGTGATTGTCCAACGCGTTCGTGAAGCCGAGCGTGCCCAGGTCGTCGAGGCCTATGAATCTCGAGTTGGGGAACTGATCAGCGGCATCGTCAAGCGTGTGGATCGAGGCAACGTGTTTGTCGATCTGGGTGGGCATGCCGAGGGATTCATTCCTCGTGAGCACACCATCATTCGTGAGTCGATTCGTCCAGGGGACCGAATTCGAGCATTCCTGTTCGAAGTCCGCTCCGAGCATCGCGGCCCGCAGTTGTTCATGTCACGCACTCGAAACGAATTTCTAATCGAACTGTTTCGCCTCGAAGTGCCGGAAATTGGCCAGGGCCTGATCGAAATCATCTCAGCCGCACGTGATGCGGGTTTGCGAGCCAAGATTGCGGTCAAGAGCAATGACCCACGCACTGACCCGATTGGTGCCTGTGTGGGCATGCGTGGATCACGTGTTCAGGCGGTCTCCAATGAACTGTCCGGAGAACGCGTCGATATCATTCTGTATGATGAGAATATTGCCCAGTTCGTGATTAACGCCATGGCCCCGGCCGAAGTGGTGTCGATCATCGTGGACGAGGAAAGCAACTCCATGGATCTGGCGGTCGATGAAGAAAAATTGTCACAGGCGATTGGTCGTGGCGGTCAGAATGTTCGACTGGCTTCGGAACTGACCGGCTGGCATCTGAACGTGATGAGCGAGAAGGATGTTGAAGAGAAGACGACTGTCGAAGCGGCTGCCACCACGGCCATGTTTGTCGAGAAACTCGATGTGGACGAAGAACTTGCCACGATCCTGGTTCAGGAAGGGTTTTCCACCGTTGAAGAAGTGGCCTATGTGCCAGAGTCCGAGGTGCTGGAAATCGCCGAGTTTGATGAAAGCATGGTCAGTGAAATCCGATCCAGAGCGCGAGATGCACTGCTGACGCAGTTGATCGCCAAGGAAGAGCGGATGGATGAAAATGAGCCAGCCGAAGACCTGCTGGCACTGGATGGCATGAACGAGCGACTGGCCTACAAGCTGGCTGAGCAGGGCATACGCACTCAGGAAGATCTCGCTGAGTGTGCTTTGGATGACATCAAGGGCATCCACGACCTTGCCGATGAAGTCGTTGCTGCACTGATCATGGCCGCCAGAGCACCCTGGTTCGCTGATGAAGACCAGGACTAAACCGGAGAATATTCTCAGATGTCAGAAGTAACCGTTAGACAACTTGCCGAAGTCATCGGAATTCCGGTTGAACGCCTGATCGAGCAATTCAGTGAAGTCGGACTCGGAATCACCAAAGCCGACGCAACCGTTTCCAACAGTGACAAGATGGCGCTGCTTGAATTCCTGCAGAAAAATCATGGCAAGGATGATCCGGGCGCCGATGGCCCGAAGAAAATCACCCTCAAACGAAAGTCTCGCTCCGAGCTGAGAATGTCCGGCAGTGCCGGTCGTTCCAAGACAGTCAACGTCGAGGTGCGCAAGAAGCGTACCTACGTCAAGCGCAGCGTCGTGGCCGAACAGGACAAGGATGATCCGTATCGCCAGGAAGCCCAGCGCAAGCTGGATGAAGTTCGCACTGAACGTGAAGTCGAAGAGAAGGCGCGTCAGATGCAGGAAGATGACCGCAAGCGGACCACTGAGGAAATGGTGCGTGAGGCAGATACTACGCATCAGGATCGCGAGCAGGAGCTTGAGAATGCCAAGGCACGTGAAGTCGAGGAAGCCAAGCAGCTTGAAGCTGATGAGAAGGTTCGCAAGGAAGAAGCCGAGGCTGAGGTGAAGCGACAGGAAGCGGAAAAGTTGCAGCAAAAAGAACAGGCGCGTTTGATTGCCGAACAACAAGCAGCGGCCAGCAAGACCGAAGCGGCCCGCAAGACCAAGGCCAAGGCCAAGCCCGGTACTCGTTATGGTCGCAAAGAACTGCATGTGGATGCTTCCAAGCGCGGACGCCGTCGTTCCGGTGGAACCCGTCGTCCGAGTTATGATGCCCCTGAAAAGCATGGTTTCTCGAAACCGACTGCACCCGTTGTTCGTGACATCGAACTGTCGGAAACCCTTACCGTTCAGGAGCTGGCGCAGAAGATGGCCGTCAAGTCCGGTGAAGTCATCAAGGAACTGATGAAGATGGGCATGATGGTCACGATCAATCAACCCATTGATCGTGATACTGCAACGCTGGTGGTCGAAGAAATGGGCCACAGTGTCAAGAGTGCCGTCGAGAAGGACATCGAGGCCAAATTGGTCGAAAAATACAGCGATGAAGACAATGAGAATCTTGTTCAGCGTCCTCCGGTGATCACCATCATGGGTCATGTTGACCACGGCAAGACCTCATTGCTCGATTACATTCGTGAGTCGCGCGTCGCTGATGGCGAAGCGGGTGGAATCACCCAGCACATCGGTGCCTATCACGTCGAGACTCCCAAAGGGGTGATCAGCTTTCTCGATACGCCGGGCCACGCCGCCTTCTCAGCCATGCGTGCACGTGGCGCCAAGGCGACCGATATCGTCGTCCTGGTCATTGCCGGTGATGATGGTGTCAAACCTCAGACCGAAGAAGCGATCAAACACGCCCGTGCGGCTGGAGTGCCTCTGATTGTTGCAATCAACAAGATGGACCGTGAAGGATCGGATGCCGAGCGCGTCAAGCAGGAACTGACTGCTTACGAAGTGGTGCCCGAAGAATGGGGCGGAGAAGATATCTTCGTCAATGTCTCGGCCAAGACCGGTGAAGGCGTCGACGCTTTGCTTGAAGCGATTAGCCTGCAGGCCGAAGTTCTGGAACTCAAAGCTGACCCGACACGCAGCGCCATGGGCGTGGTTGTCGAGTCATCGCTGGACAAGGGTCGAGGTCCTGTTGCCACCATTCTGATACAAAACGGTACCCTGAAGAAGGGTGATATTCTGCTGGCGGGTAGCGAATTCGGACGCGTCCGCGCCATGTATGACGAAAATGGACTCACCGTCGAATCGGCAGGACCATCGATTCCTGTTCAGATTCTGGGTTTGTCAGGCACGCCGATGGCTGGAGAGACGGCTCTGGTTGTCGAGCGCGAGCGTGAAGCCCGCGATGCGGCCGCCAAGCGCGAGCTCAACTCTCGTGACTCCCGTTTGGCCCAGCAACAGGCTGCCAAGCTCGACTCCCTGTTTACTGACATGAGCAGCGGCGAATCCAAGCAGGTCAACCTGCTGGTCAAGGCCGATGTTCAGGGCAGTGCCGAAGCGTTGAAAGATTCCTTGCTGAGTCTGAGCAACGACGAGGTGAAAGTCTCGATCGTGGCCTCCGGAGTCGGTGGGATTACCGAATCGGATGCGACTCTGGCACAAGCATCCAATGCCATTCTGATCGGTTTCAATACACGAGCCGATGCGGCCGCTCGACGGGTAGTCAAGGAAAATGGGCAGGATCTTCGCTACTACAGCATCATCTACGAAGTCATTGATGATGTGAAAATGGCAATTACGGGTCTGTTGGGCAGCGATATTCGTGAAGAAATTCTCGGGCTGGCCGAAGTCAAGGATGTATTCCGTTCTTCGTCCATGGGGCCCATCGCCGGATCGTTGGTACTCGAAGGGGTGGTCCGCCGCGACAGCCCGATTCGAGTGCTGCGAAACGATGTCGTGGTCTATGAGGGTGAGCTCGAGTCACTCAGGCGCTTCAAGGACGACGTCAAAGAAGTGGTTGCTGGTACCGAATGCGGTATTGGCGTCAAGGCCTATAACGACGTTCAGCCCGGCGATCACATCGAATGCTTCGATCGGATTGAAGTGAAGCGGACGCTGGACTGATGGGAGGCTACAGCCGAGGCGACCGGATTGCAGCCATGCTGCGCCGGGAGATGGCGACGTTGATCTGGTCGCAGATCAACGACCCCCGATTGGGACCGGTGACCGTGACTGATGTCGAAGTCACTCGCGATTTGAGTCGCGCGGTGGTCTACCTCAATACTTCCGAAGACGACAGCATGGCCGCCTCCTTGAAGGTGCTTGCTGGTGCCAGTGGTTTTCTGCGTCGCGAACTGGCAAAGATCATGAAAACACGGATCGTTCCCGAGCTGCACTTTCGCAACGATGATTCGTTGCAAAAGGGTGAGCGGATCGACACCCTGCTCAAGGAAGCCGATATCCAGCCCGAATCTGATGACGATTCGGACGACTCTCAAACCGATCACTGATCCGGGCCTCCGAGCGTGACGGCCAAGCGGCAATGGCGCGATTTGCACGGTATTGTGCTGCTCGACAAGCCAGAAGGACTGTCCTCAAATCAGGCTCTGCAGCGCGTCAGGCGTGTCTTTCAGGCTCGCAAGGCTGGACATGCCGGGTCACTGGATCCATTTGCAACCGGGATGTTGCCCATCTGTTTTGGACGAGCCACCCGAGTCAACGCCTTTCTGCTCGAATCATCCAAGCGCTATCAGGTCACTGCCCGACTCGGGCAGGCCACGGCGACCGGTGATACCGAAGGGCTGGTCACCGAATCTGGCGATGTACCTACGCTGACAATGTCTCAGGTCGAGTTGGCCTGTCAGCAGTGGACGGGTCAGATCGAGCAGGTGCCGCCCATGTACTCGGCGCTCAAGCACAAGGGTCGACGACTCTATGAGCTGGCTCGCGAGGGGATTGTGGTCGAGCGTCCGGCACGAACAGTCACCATTCATCAGATTACGCTCCAGTCAATCGGCGTCAACACTCTGGAGCTGGAAGTGCATTGTTCCAAAGGCACCTATATCAGGACTCTGGTAGAGGATATGGCAGCAACGCTTGGCTGCCTTGCACACACCCAGGCACTCAGGCGGCTCGAAGTCGAACCATTTGATCCTCAGGCCATGATCACCCTGGAACAGTTCGAATCGCAGGCAGACAACGATGCCCAATTGCTGAAGCTGCTGATGCCAGCGGATCAGGGTCTGGTCCATCTGCAGGCAATGACGGTTGATACCGAAGACCTGGTACGATTGTGTCATGGCAAGACCCTTGAGCGTCGCGACACTGCGGCGGCGGGCATGTACCGTCTGTATGGTCCAGGCGACGAATTTCTGGCCATAGTCGATCATCACCCGGATCGAACCTTGAAGGTGCAGAAGGTTCTGTGCGATATCGAATCCCTGTTGGCGCAATACCTGACCCCCAGACCCTGATCTGCATGGCCCAGGCTCGTGCGAACGCTGATGCTGGCAATAATCGCGAAAAGACTTGAGGCAGCAGGGCTAGAAGGTTAGAATGCCCCGCTTTTAACCCCTTTACAGACGGGCTGACTGAAGTCAGGCTGGGATTTCGCGACGGCATCATGTCGCAAAATGATCGCTGAAACGTCCTCCCGAACACGTTAAATTTGGAGTACCACTCATGTCTTTGACAGCCGAACAAACTGGCAAGGTGATCAGCGAGTACAAACTCGCCGACGGTGATACCGGCTCACCTGAAGTCCAGGTCGCGCTGCTATCCGCACGCATCAACCATCTCAGTGATCATTTTTCCAAGCACAAGAAGGACCACCACTCACGTCGTGGCCTGTTGAAAATGGTCAACCAGCGCCGCAAATTGCTGCGTTATCTGAAAGAAACAGATCTCGAGCGTTACAAGTCGTTGATTCAGCGTCTTGGCCTGCGCCGCTAACATTTACGAGGAACAAGCTCTGTGGCGAAAATCAGCAAGACATTCGACTTTGGTGACCGCAAGGTCTCGATAGAAACCGGACAGGTCGCACGCCAGGCAGATGGTGCGGTCCTGGTGAACATGGACGATACCGTCGTCCTGGTCACTGTAGTCGGAAAGAAAGGGGATCCGGGCGATCGTCCGTTTTTTCCGCTGACCGTCAACTATCAGGAAAAAACCTACGCAGCCGGACGTATTCCGGGTGGGTTTTTCAAGCGCGAGGGTCGGCCTTCGGAAAAGGAAACGCTGACCTGTCGCCTGATCGATCGTCCGATTCGGCCTCTGTTCCCCAAGGGGTTCTTGAATGAAGTTCAGGTCATCGCTACAGTGATTTCAGCCAATCCGGATGTTGATCCGGACATCGTCGCCATGATGGGTACTTCGGCAGCCCTGGCGCTGTCGGGCATTCCATTCGCAGGACCCATTGGTGCGGCACGCGTCGGTTATATCGACGGCGAATACGTGCTGAACCCGGGTTATTCGGCTCTGGAAGAGTCTGATCTGGATCTGGTTGTTGCCGGGACTCGCAATGCGGTGCTGATGGTCGAATCTGAAGCCAATCTGCTGTCCGAAGACGTCATGCTGGGTGCAGTGACCTATGGCCATGAGCAACTTCAGGCCGTTGTCAACGCGGTCGCAGAGCTGGTCGAAGAAGTCGGTGTCACACAGTGGGACTGGAAAGCCAAGGAGCGCGATTCAGCCATCGACACGAAAGTCGCCGAACTGGCAGAAGCCCGTCTCAATGAGCTTTATCAGATTGCTGACAAGCAGGAACGTTACGAAGCTCTCGGTGCGCTGCGCGCCGAAGTCACCGGTCAACTGGCTGCATCAGACGACAACGCTGATGGCATGGACGCCAAGGAAGTCGGCAATGCCTTTGGTGCGCTTGAAAAGAAAGTGGTTCGAGCTCGCGTTCTGGACAGCAAGCCACGGATCGACGGTCGCGAGCTGACCGACGTTCGGGACATTCATGTCGAAGCAGGTTTTTTGCCTCGCGCCCACGGATCGGCGCTATTCACCCGCGGTGAAACCCAGGCCATCGTTGCAGCCACCCTTGGTACCACAAGAGATGCGCAGTTCATCGATGCGCTGGAAGGCGAACGTCGCGACAACTTCATGCTGCACTACAACTTCCCGCCATTTTGTGTCGGTGAAACCGGATTTGTCGGCAGTCCCAAGCGCCGTGAAATTGGCCACGGACGTCTGGCACGTCGCGGCATCGCTGCGGTACTGCCAACCATCGAAGAATTCCCGTACGTCATGCGTGTGGTCTCCGAGATCACCGAATCCAATGGGTCGTCATCCATGGCATCAGTCTGCGGCAGTGTTCTGGCACTGATGGATGCCGGTGTTCCGGTCAAAGCACCGGTCGCTGGTATTGCCATGGGTCTGGTCAAGGATGGTAACAAGTTTGCGGTCCTGTCCGACATCCTGGGTGATGAAGATCACTTGGGTGACATGGACTTCAAGGTCGCCGGAAGCGAAGACGGTATCACTGCGCTGCAGATGGACATCAAGATCGAAGGCATCACCGCAGAAATCATGCGAGTGGCGCTGGATCAGGCCAGGACAGGCATCAGCTATATCCTCGGTGAAATGAACAAGGTACTCGACAAGCCTCGCGACGAAATGTCCGAGTACGCACCACGTCTGATTACCTTCAAGGTTCATCCCGACAAGATTCGCGACGTTATCGGCAAGGGCGGTGTCACTATTCGCTCAATTACCGAAGAGACGGGCGCAACCATCGATATTGATGATGATGGCAAGATCACCGTCGCCTCGGTCAACAAGGAAGCGGGTGATGCGGCACGCAAGCGCATCGAGCAGATCACCGCTGACATTGAGCCGGGCCAGGTCTTTGACGGCAAGGTTGCACGGATCATGGACTTTGGTGCCTTTGTCACCATCGCCCCGGGCAAAGATGGACTGGTTCACGTCTCTCAAATCTCGCACGAGCGGGTCGAGAAAGTGACCGACAAGCTGACCGAAGGTCAGGCAGTCCAGGTCAAGGTACTGGAAGTCGACAAGCAGGGCCGTATTCGCCTGTCGATGAAAGCGCTGGAAAACAAGCCTGCCGAAGCTGCGTCTGACGACTGATTGATAACCAATTATTTGCCAAAGAAAAAGCGGGCCTCATGGCCCGTTTTTTTATGTCCGCCCGCAATAGTCTGCCCGACAGGCATTTGAGAGTCAGCGCCTTCCTTCTGTGAAGGAAGGCGGGGATGGATGGGTAATCCCCCCCTTTTTTAACGGGGTTTAGAAGTAGAATTCAGGCTGAATTCAGTAGTTTTTGTTTTGGTGTGATACCTCCAATACCCATGTTGGGGCGTTCGTTGTTGCATGTCCAGAACCAACTCGTATCCAGATCAAAATCCAAACCTGTCGTCCCGAGCGTAGCCGCGGGATCTCCCAACTATTGACAGCCATTCCCCTGTATCGCAGTCACAGCCCCCTCCTTCGTCGAAGGAGGGTCGGTGAGGATGGTATCGCGAAGTGATTGGCACGTAGTCTTGGCCGATGGGTTCATCGCCAGTGTGTGCATCGCTATTGGACGAAGTGCCCCCGTTGAACGACGCATGCAAACCATGCCCATCTCAATCGTTAATCAAGGTGAGAAATGTTCCAAATCCAAACCCCGAATCAGTGAAATTGATGGAGGCAAAGTGTATGCTTCTCCTGATCAGGTTCAGGCATGATCTGCTGCAGGCTGGATGCCATGCAGTCGTGATGAATTTGGCCTCAGTGGTGGGTTCATCCTGGTTCGACAGAGGCAGACGATAGACACTCATGAGCCTACCGGATACGTGCGATCCAAAGCGCGCACTTTGGTGCTAGTTACTCAAGATTCACACAAGATGAAGAAACTCAGACGATGCACAAAACAGGCGATTCGACCCAAGGACCATTGAGCGATGAGGAACTGGGTCTACTCGGTGACTTTTTGCTCTATCGCATTGATGATCATGCCGAAACTATGGGCAGGGATGAAGGAATCATATGCGTGTCGAAGCTCGACGGCTATTTCACCGCCATCGTCAGTGGGCCTGTCATGCTGCCCCCCTCGATCTGGCTACCCGGGATATGGGGTGAATTCGAACCCAACTGGGAGAGTGAAGATGCCTTGACCGCAATCTTCTCTTTGATGATGCGGCACATGAACGACATCTCTTCAACCTTGATGACGTCACCCGAACAATTCACTCCAGTCTTCAAGGTGAGCAACATGGATGGTGAAGAGAATGAAATTGTCGATGAATGGTGTGAAGGCTACCTGCGGGGAGTTCATCTGACGACAGACCTGTGGCAGTTTGAAGATGATGATAGCGCCAACCTGCTGGGACTTATTCTGGCCTTCACCGAACAGGCTGATTTCTTCGGACATAAATTTGAGGAGGCTGATCGCACTCAAATGACAGACACCATCCCTGCTGCTGCGGCCTTGATCCATCGATATTGGTTGGAACAACGCATGCCGGACCAGCCTATACACCCGTCCCGAAAAGTCGGCCGCAACGACCCCTGCCCCTGTGGAAGCGGCAAGAAATACAAGAAGTGCTGTCTGCATTGATCGAGCGCAGTCGAGGGGCCTCCGAAGGTGGCTAAGCTAATACGGTCAGACAGCATTGCGAATCTGCGCCTTCCTTCTTTGAAGGAAGGCTGGGTGGGATGATCGCGCAAGCGATTGCTCTTGTTGGCTTCGCCTTGTAGATGGCCCATTTTTCTCAGTGTTGTTCTGGCTCAGGTTTCGCCTGAGAGCGAGGTACTTTTCTTTCCACGCAGAAAGAAAAATACCCAAAAGAAATGCGCCCCAAACCGACTTGCCAGAACAGTGAAGACGGTAAACTGCCGCTGATGGCAGGCGCTACAGAACCAAGCACCAGGGAGCCGCTGAACAAGTCGTGACCGGTTGTCTTGAGCGTCAAATCCGCCCACTCTGCGTTGCATAGACTGAGCCATAGCACCACTATGACTCAGTCCATGCGCCTTGATTGGACGCATTTCCCCTCTCAATCCAACTCGCTTAAGACTTGTTCAGAGGCTCCCTGGCAGGATTTCCACGTTCGCAGCAATGACGATCTGGACTCAGAAAATGCAAACGATTGTAACAATCTCAGTATTGCGTGAGAGATTGCATGGCTAAAATTCACCTCTCACTCAGGTGCTTGGCGATTCTTAAGGGTTAAGAGGACGCTAGGGTAGGCTGATAGTATGCTTTCAGCAGCAGGAGTCCGCGCAACTTGAGCGCAAGGATCAAAAGCTATTTCCAATATTGGGGTAAGTCTCTCCCTGAGGCCTCGTCATCGTTTGCCTATCATCCACTACCCTATCACTCCATGGATGTGGCGGCTGTTGGCCATCAGCTGTTGCTGCAACATCAGGATTATCGAACTCGTTTATCTGCATTATCCGGACTGAGCGTCGATGACCTGCAAGTCTGGGTGCCCTTTCTCCTCGCGCTGCACGATATCGGCAAGTTCGCCGACAGCTTTCAGAATCTGAATCCACTCCTGCGGCAATCCCTGAAAGGCGATCGCAGCAGTCGAGCTTATGTGCTCCGTCACGATACTCTGGGATGGCTGGCATGGATAAAATCACTGAAACCGACATGGGTCGCAACAGGCTTAATCCATGCTCCTTTGCATCCTCGCCGACGACGTAGTGAATTGCCGGTTGAACCTTGGATCAAGGCCGTGGTGGGTCATCATGGGCAGCCGCCAGGTGAAACAGTGATGGAACCACCAAAGGATTACTTTGACGAGAGCGCGGATTACACGGCAATGTCAGAGTTCTGTAAGGACTTGATTCCAATCATGCTGTCTGGCGAATCAGCATTCCCTGAGATGTCCGTTTCGGCTGCCCGCAATTCGTCGTGGTGGCTTGCTGGTCTTGCAGTTTATTGCGATTGGCTGGGTTCAAATACGGATTACTTCTCCTACCAAAGGCCAGAAACTTCACTTAAAGACTATTGGTCCTACGCTAGAGGCAGAGCTGATAACGCATTACTGTCAACTGGCATGCACCAGCGCAAGCCTTCAAATTCAATCAACCTCGCTGATCTGATTGAGCTAGACACTGGTGATGAACTGAAAGCCACACCTCTGCAAGCAGCTATGGGGGATTGGGACCTGAGTGATGGTCAGCAATTATTCATTCTTGAGGACGTGACCGGTGCAGGAAAAACTGAAGCAGCAATGCTCATCACTCATGCACTGATGAAGTCGGGTCAAGGTGATGGGATGTATTTCGGTTTGCCCACAATGGCCACCGCGAACGGCATGTATGCACGCATGAGGAAACAATACCGAAAACTATTTTGCGAGGATGCACAACCTTCTCTGATCCTGGCGCATGGGGCCAGTAAGCTTTCTGCAGAATTCAGGAATTCTGTCTTGCCCTCACAGAACAAGAACACAGAGCCTTACGGTGATGGAACTGAATCAGCCGGGGGCTATTGCAACGCTTGGCTGGCAGACAATCGCAAAAAAGCATTACTTGCCGATGTCGGTGTCGGCACCATTGATCAGGTATTACTCTCCATTTTGCCAGCTCGCCATCAGGTATTACGGTTACTCGGCTTGATGGGCAAAATATTGATTGTTGACGAAGTGCACGCCTGCGATCCCTACATGCATGAACTGCTCTGTGCATTGCTGCAGGCACATGCTCGCAGCGGAGGGAGCGCTATTTTGCTTTCGGCAACATTACCTGAAGCGCAGCGGCAGGCATTGCTTGAAGCCTATGCAAAAGGACGCGATTGGTCGGTCCAGCGAATCACACATCAGCAGAAGGCCCCCTATCCCCTGATCAGCAATCTGAGTGCCAGCGGGCTTCGGGAACAAGAGGTCGAAACCCGATCTTCTGTTCGTCGCTTTGTAAAGGTCGAGATGATCTCAGACAGCGTGGCGATCGAAAGTGTGATTGAGGCCGCAATCACTGAAGGCCGGTGTGTGTGCTGGATACGCAATACCGTTGTGGATGCCATCGAATCCTGGGAAGCCCTCAAGTCAGCCCATCCAGGCTGGCAGATTGATTTGTTTCATGCCCGATTTGCTCACGGTGATCGTCTTGTCATTGAAGAATTGGTGCGTGATGATTTTGGAAAAAAGAGCACTCATGAGTCCCGCAAAGGACGGCTTGTGATTGCGACTCAGGTTGTGGAGCAATCACTGGATCTGGATTTCGATGTGTTGGTGACGGATCTCGCGCCTGTTGATCGAGTCATCCAGCGCGCAGGTCGCTTGTGCCGGCATGCGCGAGATATATACGGAAACCTTGCCTCAGGCCAGGATCAGCGCGGTACGCCAGTGCTGTATGTCTATTCGCCAGTCGTGACAGACAATCCCGATGCGGATTGGTTGGCAAGCTTCTTTCCCAAAGCACAGAAAGTCTATGCGCATCATGGCCAGCTCTGGCTGACTGCCAGGGTGTTGCAGCAGCAAGGCGGGTTTCAGATGCCCGAAGATGCCAGACACCTGATTGAAGATGTGTATGGGAATTATGCACAGAGTGTCATTCCCGACGCGCTGGTGGCCCGAAGCCTGGAGGCCGAAGGCACCGAACGCGCAGAGGCCAGCCATGCTCAGTGGAGCATCCTCAAGATGAATGAGGGTTATAGCAGCGCATCAGCACCCGCCTGGAAAGACGAGTCCATCGCCGTCACCCGACTGGGAGAGCCGACGACTCAGGTCTATCTCGCACGTTGGCACGATGACGCACTGGTCCCGTGGTCTGATGCAGATGAGCATGCCTGGGAGCTCAGCGCGGTCTCTATGCGTTCGTTCTGGATCAACAGCGAGTGTCCCGCAGATGGTATCAGCCAATCCATGCTGGATCGCTGCAAAGCAACCTTGCCCGCGGCAGGTCGTTGGGGCGTGCTGTTACCGCTTCGTGAATCCAGTTCGGGTGAATGGACCGGCACAGCGATGAATCAGAACGTGGAAGCAGAAAGGTTCCGGTACAGCGCTACGATGGGTTTGGAAAGGCTATGAAGCGGTTGTGGACAGACGACGCAATTCCATTGTCTGAAAGTGGTTTTGAATTGGGCCGCATTATAAGCGGCCACAAACGATTTGATTGACTTGTGAGGCTTATGAAAACAGATGATCAATAATCTCATTACCGATCCATGGATACCGGTCCGCCGGCAGAGCGGCCTGCGCGAGAGGATTGCTCCCTGGCAGATCGTAGAAGCCGGCGACCCGGTTATTGCGCTGGATGCCCCAAGGGCCGATTTCAACGCGGCACTGGTGCAGTTCCTGATCGGGTTGGTGCAAACCACAGCGTCTTCCAAAGCGGAAGACGATTGGATTGAATGGCTTGAACAACCACCATCAACAGAGGAATTGCGAACCCGCATGACTCGACATGAGTCAGCGTTTCAGCTCGTATCAGACAGCGGAGCCTTCATGCAAGATTGGGAGGATTTCGAGGTCAAACACAGCAATGTTATTGGGAAGCTGTTAATTGATGCACCTAAGGGCAACACCCTAAAGCGCAACAAGGATCACTTCTCGAAGCGAGATCGGGTCAATCGGGTCTGCCGATCGTGCGCCACAATGGCGCTGTACTGTTTGCAGATCAATGCACCCAGCGGCGGACAGGGGCATCGAACCTCTCTGAGAGGTGGTGGACCGCTGACCACGCTGGTCTATCCGGATGATCAAAGCGACCTACCCAACGATCTGTGGCGAAAGGTCTGGCTAAATGTACGATTTGGTGCATTGGCAAGCACGGACACAGCGGCTGCATGCGATCAGCAACTCGTTACGATTTATCCCTGGATGGCACAGACACGGACCAGTGAGGCGAAGACGGGTGTGCAAACCACGCCGCTGGACGCTCACCCATTCCAGGCATATTGGGGCATGCCGAGACGCATTCGTATCAACTGGACCTCAGATCAACCGGGTCACTGTGATTTGTGCGGCAGCGACTGTGACTGTCTGATCTCTGAGTACCGCACTAAAAATTATGGGGTTGATTATGCCGGGGCCTGGCAGCATCCACTGACACCGTACAGGGAGACTGAAAAAGACGGGCTTCTGCCGACTCTGGTACAGCCTGGAGGGTTCTCCTATCAGCACTGGAACCGGTTGGTGCTCGGTCAGATCGTTAGCAAAACCACATACTTTCCTGCGGAGGTGATTACATCCTATCAGACGGCGCTGTCACGTTGGAATCTAGAGGGGGGTGCCGCAGAATTTACTCAGTTGCGAATCCACGTATTCGGTTACGACATGGACAACATGAAAGCCCGGTGCTGGTACGAAGCAACATTGCCACTGTACACCGTTCCAGAGGCCATACGCAGTGACTTCAGCGCCCGGGTGTCTCAAATGATCGATGCCGCTACCCTGACAGCAGATCAGGTCAAAACCTGCATCAGACAAGCTTGGTTCAAACGTCCCGGAGACATTGGAGGCGATACCTCGTTCTTGCAGCAAGCCTTCTATGCGCAATCTACTCAGACGTTCTATAGGTCGCTCGAATCACTCCAGAGTCATCTGACAGAGAAGGGTGAAGACGTCAATACGACGCTGGGACGTTGGAATCAATATTTGAAAAAGCAGGCTGTGGCCCAGTTTGATCATTGGGCGGTGCAAGGCGATATCACCGCATCGAATCCCAAACGAATCGCGGATGCCCGCAATCTGCTCAAGAGCGCTCTTGAAAAGAAACTCAAGCATATCGAAATACGGCACGATCCTTCAGAGGAGGTCGCATGAGCCAATTATTCAATGAAAACAATCGCAGTGGTCAGGCACTACTGGCCTGGTGGCAATCGCTGCAGCAGCATCCCGGTGATCGTGCAGAATTCAGGCGCGCTCGGTCTGCATCTGAGGTGTTGCTGTTGCCTGTTTATCATCATGCCCGTCGAGCGTTTCAGGCCTATATCGGCGAGGGTCCGCAGAACCATCCGCAGTTAGCTGCCGTTCTCGGACTAGCCGCACATGTGCAGGTCCACCGTCCTGCCAGCAACGATCATCAACATCCTTTGGCCGAACAAATGGCTCGAAAGCAACAGAATGCGTCGAGACGGCCTGTGAGTCCATTGCGGTTTCGGAGGTTGCTGCAACACGATCGAGAGGGTCTGTATGTACCGATGATTCGCGTCATCAGGCAACTGGATCGGCAGGTCAACCTGCACGATTTGGCCAGCTCCGTCTACTACTGGGGTGACTCGGTCAAACGCAATTGGGCGTTTGCCTATTTCCCTCTGGTGTCCGACGACGCTACCGCATAGACGACCCCATACATCATATTCAATGGAGAATCACATGAGTCGATTTATTCAACTGCATCTACTGACCTCGTACCCGCCGGCCAACCTCAATCGGGACGATCTGGGCCGCCCAAAAACCGCCATCATGGGCGGCGCCTCCCGGCTGCGGGTCTCGTCGCAAAGTCTTAAAAGAGCCTGGCGCACCTCCGATGCCTTCGAGGCTGCCCTGAAGGGTCATGTCGGGACGCGCACCAAAATGCTGGGAGTTCTGGCCTACCAGCGCCTCGTTGATCAGAGCGTCAGTCATGCCAAGGCGATTGAGTGGGCCGCGCAGATTGGTGGAGAGTTCGGTAACCTGAAGTCACTCAAAACGACCGAGAAGAAAAAGCTGGCCAAAATGGATGATGCTGATCGACTTAAGCAGGAATTGTCTGGGCTTGAGATCGAACAACTGGTCCATGTGAGCCCCGAAGAACAAGCTGACATTGATCGATTGCTTGATGCGATGGCATCGCGCGGAAGCAAAGCGGAGAACAATGAATTATCCCTTCTCAGAATGCGGCATACGGCCGCTGACATCGCCTTGTTTGGACGAATGCTGACATACCCCCGCTCTCGGTATAGTACCGAAGCAGCAGCCCAGGTAGCCCATGCCATTAGCGTGCACGCTGTCGCCATCGAGGATGATTTTTTTACCGCCGTCGATGATCTCAACAACGGCGAGAAAGATTCAGGAGCCTCCCATCTGGGCGAGACCGAATTTGCAGCCGGTCTTTTTTACCTGTATCTGTGCATCGACAAGGCGTTGTTGATAAAGAATCTTTCTGACAACGAAGACTTGGCGAATATCACACTGGCCGCGTTGATAGAATGTGCTGCAACCGTTGCGCCCAGTGGCAAGCAGAACAGCTTTGGCTCGCGAGCCAGGGCATCCTATTTACTCTGTGAAACAGGTGATCAGCAGCCACGGTCATTGTCAGTGTCATTTCTCAAGCCCATAGCGGCTGTTGATATGCTCGACGCGGCTATCAACAAGCTAACCGAGACAATCGCCAACATGGACAAAACGTATGGCCAGTGTGCCGACCAGCGATGTGCAATGAATGCAAGCCTTGGCGAGGGCAGCTTGAGGGATGTGATCCAATGTGCTCAGGATGCTTGAGTGATGACTGACTTTCTGATGTTTCAACTTCATGGGCCACTTGCAGCTTGGGGCGATGTGGCGGTCGGCGAATATCGACCGAGCCTGGGTCATCCTTCAAAGTCGGCAATCCAGGGACTGCTGGCTGCCGCCATGGGGGTCGATCGCGAATCGGAATCCACGCACCAATCTATGGCTACAGGCTATGGCGTGGGTGTCTGTATCCGATCGGCTGGCGATCGCCTTCGGGACTACCACACCACTCAGGTCCCTGATGGCAGGCACTCGCATGCCAGCCGCAAGGATGAATTGACCCGTGACCCGCAGCGTCTGAATACCATTCTCTCCCAGCGGGACTATTTGACCGATCATTATTGTCAGGTTGCAGTCTGGCGCTGCGATGAGCAGAGTCCTTTCAGTTTGGCAGAGCTGCAAGCAGGGCTCGCTATACCCGAATTCACGCTTTGTCTGGGACGTAAATCATGCCCGCCTGATTTACCCCTCAACGCCATAATTGTTGAAGACCTTACCTTGAAGGATGCGTTTCATCACTACCATGAGGCGTTGGATACACAGATGATTTTTCCAATTCTGGACGACAGTCACACGGTCTATGTTTGGCAGCCCGACGGATTGGGAGCAGAAGGCGCTGGAATGACGTCGAGCATGACCCTGACTCGTCAGGATCAATTGACCAGCCGAGCTCGCTGGCAATTCGCAGATCGTCAGGAATGTTTTTACTCCGAATCAAACGAGGGCAACCACTGATGTATTTCTCCAGACTCTCACTCAATCCCCAAGCTACGTCATCTCAACTTTCGCAGCTGCTGCATTCGGACAGTTATCGTGAGCATCAACGCCTGTGGAAGTTGTTTGATGGTGACCCTGATGCACGAAGAGACTTTCTCTATCGGCGCATGATGGAACATGGACAGCTCAAGTATTATCTCGTGTCTGAACGGAGGCCGAATGATGAAAGCGGAACTTGGTTGATTGATGCCCCCAAACGATACGAACCACAACTGTCGGTCGGGCAACGTCTGTTTTTCATGCTCAAGGTCAATCCCGTCGTGACGGTGAAATCTGAAAGCGGCAAGCAGAAACGACACGATGTCGTCATGTATCGCAAGAATCAACTGGGGTTTCAAAACTTGCCCGAGCACGAGCGCCCGCCATTGCAGCAAGTCATCCAGGAATCCTGTAGTGACTGGTTGTCGGATCGATCTGGCAAGAATGGGTTTTCATTCAGTCCATCGGAAATTTCCATTGAGGGCTATCGGCGGCACCGCAGCTTTGTCGGGCGTAAATCGCGTGATATTCGTTACAGCACGGTCGATATTCATGGTCTTTTGACCGTCACTGATCCCCAGCCTTTCCGGCAGTTGCTGTGCGCCGGAATCGGGAAATCCAAGGCATTTGGTTGTGGTTTGTTGTTGATTCGAAATGCTGGCTGAGCATCTGTCCTGCCAAATGTGATTCGATGTCAGTGATAGAGTCAATGTGTGATGATCCGGTAGAAATCCAGACAGAGTTCAGCCCGCAGTTTGAAAGGAGTCGCTTTGAGTTATTTACCGCTGAAGCCAATCCCAATGAAAAATCGAGTCTCCATGGTTTTTCTGCAGTACGGTCGCCTTGACGTCAAGGATGGATCGTTCGTGCTGATCGACAAGAACGGAATTCGTACACATATCCCGGTCGGTGCCATTGCTTGCATCATGCTGGAGCCCGGCACCAGGATATCTCATGCCGCCGTTCGGCTTGCATCTGAAGCAGGCACATTGTTGGTGTGGGTGGGTGAAGCAGGTGTTCGATTATACGCATCGGGGCAACCAGGTGGTGCACGATCCGACAAATTACTGTACCAGGCGAAACTGGCATTGGATGATGACTTGCGTCTGAAGGTGGTCCGCAAGATGTATGAAGTCCGCTTTGATGAAGCCGCACCGTCACGGCGAAGTGTGGAGCAATTGCGTGGGATCGAAGGCGCAAGGGTTCGGAAAACCTATCAGCTGCTGGCTAACCGATATGGTGTCGTCTGGCGAGGTCGCCGTTACGATCCCAAAGATTGGGACAAGAGCGATGTGGTCAATCGCTGTATCAGCGCCGCGACATCCTGCCTTTACGGCATCACAGAAGCCGCTATTCTAGCGGCTGGCTATGCCCCGGCTGTCGGATTCATACACACAGGAAAACCGCGATCATTTGTCTATGATATCGCCGATTTGTTCAAATTTGACAAGTTAGTTCCTATGGCTTTCAAGATCGCATCGAAACACCCTTCCAAGCCTGACATGGTTGTGAGGTTGGCTTGTCGAGATATATTCCGCGAAGACAAGCTGCTCAAAAAAATCATTCCGACCATTGAATCTGTCCTGGCCGCTGGAGAAATCAATCCCCCTGAACCGCCCCGTGAATCAGTGCCGCCAGCTATCCCGTCTGCAGAATCCTTTGGCGATGCGGGTCATCGACATGATTGAGTCAAATGCATGGCGATGATCATGATCGTCACAGAAAACGTGCCCCCCAGGCTGCGCGGTCGGCTGGCGATCTGGCTGCTTCAGGTCAGGGCAGGGGTTTACATCGGTGAAGTGAGCAAGCGGGTACGTGAAATGCTCTGGGAGCAATGTGAGCATTTCTGTGAAGATGGCAATGTTGTCATGGGTTGGGCAACGAATACCGAATCAGGATTTGACTTCCAAACACTCGGTGAAAACCGACGAGTTCCGGTAGAGCTGGATGGCTTGCGACTCGTAAGCTTTCTGCCTGCGGAGTCGACCCAAGATCCTTAACAATTTGTGCGTATTTCTTGGTAGAAATATCTGCTCGGGTATTTCGCAATAAAATCAAGCGTGTATAATTAGAGTGTTCCCCGTGCCTACGGGGATGAACCGGTATTGCTGAAACACGCCATGAAATATTGAACATGTTCCCCGTGCCTACGGGGATGAACCGGCACTACAACAGGTTGTTATTGACTC
>QIKT01000019.1 GCA_003233095.1 Oceanospirillales bacterium
GCACGGAGGTCGCCACAGGGCGGTCGCCGCTCAGCTCAGGTGTTAACGCCGTTCGATCCGACAGCGTGACCGAGCGAGCAGTTGTCGAAGAGTCATCGCCAGCGGCGAGCACTGGCTGACTCTGACGAATTGGCAGAGCCATGGCATGCTGACCCATCCGCGTGTATTTGATTTCGGCAAGTGTACTGCGGGGATTTTGATCCAGACGCTGATAGACATTCAAATACGATATCGCGCCCTCGCGATCACCCTGACGCTGCCTGGCCTGAAAGGCGCCATAGTAGGCGCTTCGAAGATAGGGGTCAGCCTCAATGGCACGGTCAAACAGAACCAGGGCGCTATCAGCTTGACCCAGTTGCAGGCGGCACTGACCCGTGTAATAGGCGGCGAATGCATCCTTCGAGTCGAGCGCATGCACTCGTGAAAAGAACGATTCGGCCTGCTCCAGACCGCCACGATTGAAGAACAGGATGCCGCTGATGTACAAGGCACGCAGATGATCCGGATCGCGTGAGAGCACATCGGCCGCCATGGCCAAGGCTGCATCTTCATCGCCTGGTTGCTGTCGATTGAGTATCGCAATGGCCAGATTGACGCGGGCAAAATCCCAGTCAGGATACTGCGCAAGCACAGCTTCGAAACCCTCAACAGCGCGGGGGTAGTTGAACGCACCCATACTGGACACAGCGGCATTGTGTTCGGCGATGACCGTCTCAGTCATCCATTCGGGTTGGTTTTGAGCCGAGTTGGACTGACTGGAGACAGATGAGTCGGCTACAGGCTGACTGCTGTCGTCACTGCATCCTGAAAGCAGAGCAATGGCCAGCAGAAGCACCGGCAGCAAGAGTCGTTCAGGGCAATGTGCGAGCAGACTCGCGAATCCGTCGTTCAAGGTCTTCAATGCTGTGTTCTTCCGTACAGGGGGCAAGGTAATTCTGGAGGCCATAAGTATACGCACTGCTACGATGATGGGCACGTAGATTATGCCCTCGGCGACGTGAGCGCTCCTGCCGCAATGCATCAATGTTGATCGGTGCCACCACCACTTGCTCACCCGGCCCAGCACTGGCCTGAGCGAGGATTCTGCCGTCGTAATCAACAACCATGCTGCCACCTGGCCAACTGAATGGTGGATAGTGGGCCATCTCGGCAGCCTGGTTGGATGCCACAACAAAGACCATGTTCTCCAAAGCCCGAGTCCGGTTAATCAAGGTCCACCAATCCATTGGCTCGGTGGCACCCCAGGGGTCCATGTACGCGGAGACCCGAGTGATCACATCGGCACCATCGAATGCCATCTGACGAATGGTTTCCGGGAACAACCAGTCATAGCAGATGGCACAGCCCAATCGACCAATTTCCGTCTCGGTAACCGGGAACAGGGTGTCCGGATAATCGGCAAAATCATGCGGGCTGGCATGCACTTCCCACGGAATCCATGGATTGACCTTGCGGTATCGGGCCAACATTCCGCTGGGGCCAACCAGGCAGGAGGTATTGAACACGGCACCAGGATAGGCGTCATCGCGCTCCAGAAACGTCCCAGTCTGGATGTAACAGCCCAGTTCCTGGCAAACAGACTGATACGCATCAATGTTCTCATTGGGCAATGAAACAGCCAGCAATTCATGCAGTTTATGAGGCGTGTCGTAAATCGGAACCGCATGAGCGAACTCGGGAAAACTGAGCAGGCGCACATCAAAAAAAGGTTCGTAACCGATGACCGTATTGCGCACCATCTGACACATGTGACGAACACGTTCGCCGATCTGACGCCGATCGGTGGGTGGCTCGAAGTTGGTCTGGCACGCTGCCGCATAGTACAGGGAAGGTGAATCGCTCATGATGCTGTGAAACGCTCCGTCAGAAAACTGGTTGCCAGTCTGCACTGATCAGCATCCATTGTGAATCAACGCGTTTCCAGCCAGTGTTCACCTGATAGAGACGCCCGGAGTCAGGCATGAATGCGCGAGGACCGCCGGTCAGCAATATTTTCAAGGTCACGGTCGCCCGCTCATCGAACAGCGTGATCTCCCGATCAGTGACGACAGCGGACAGCCGGGTGTGACGCACCAGTTGAAGCCGTAACAGATTACCCAGACCCTTGCGGTCATATTGACCTCCCTTGCCCGAAAAGTCATCAGCCACATAGTCGATGAACCCACCACGCTTGCCGGCTTCGATCGCCTCTTCCATACTGTCCATGGTCTGAATCAGTTGCTGTTCAAGTGACTCGGGATCACTGCAGGCTGTCAGCATCAACAACAGTGAGGAAACAAACCACAGACACGCTCTCTCAGCCCTCTTCAAGAAAACGCTCCAGCAGCTTGCCGGCCACGTACAGCATGTCGCCTTCGGTGATCACCCCAACCAGTTTGTCATCCGTGACGATCGGCAGACAAGCCAGCTTTTTCTGTCGCATCAGCCGAATGGCGTCCACCGTGGGCGTATCGGGCGTGATGGACAGTGGATCAGAGGTCATGATGTCCGACACCGCCACTGATTTGTCCTTGGACGTGTTGCCACGCGCAATGATTCTGAGCAAGTCCCGATGCGATACCAGTCCGACCAGATGACCCTGGTCGTCCTCTACCGGGACGTGCCGGATGTGCTTCCACTCCATGATACTGGCAGCGAAGTCGATCAGATCATCGGCCTGAACCGTAAACAGATCAGTGGTCATGAATTGACCCACAGTACGATAACTTTCGCGCCAGTCCTGTTGTTCGCACAGCTCGGCTTTTCGCCATCGATGGATCGGTCGATCGGTGATCTGATTCTTGATGATCGAAGAGGTCAGGCTACGCATAGCCTCATCGCTATTCATCGTGCCATCCATGCTTTTCATGGAGTCCAGCATCCAGCGAGCGCCAGTTTGCCCGTTGCCTGTGCGTTTTTCGATCACGTTCATGTATCGATCGATATCGGTTTTGCGAATCCCCACCCTCGCCAGCCCCTGCCTAGCCATCGGCAGCAGATGCTCCTGAATCAGAGACTGGGCGGTCATTTGCTGGCCATCCAGCCAGCGGAATTGTGCCTGCAGCCCGTAACGGGAGGCCGCCAGGAAGTTTGCCCTCGTATCATCAAAAGCAATGTGCTCGCGAATGTCTGGATAATGCTCGATCATTTCGGACATCAGCCCGAAGAACAACGCCGAATTGGACACCTCATCAATGATCGACGGGCCGGATGGCAGTGTACGATGCTCGATCCTCAGATGTGGTTCGCCGTCGGTAATGCCATAACAGGCTCGATTCCATCGATAGACTGTGCTGTTGTGCAAGCAAAGCGCATCCAGTCTAGGCACCTTGCCCTGATCCAGCAGCTCCATCGAATCCTGATGGTCATCGTTAGTCAACATCACTCGAAAGCGGGCAATGTCCTCTTTGTAGATTTCAATCACCGATTCTTCAATCCAGCGATCACCAAAATGAACCCGGGGCTGGGTGCCTCGAGCCTTTTGTAAATCGGAGCGTGCGTCCACAGAGTTCTCGAACACGGCAATCCGGGTTTCATGCCATAGTCGCTTGCCCAATAACAGCGGAGAATTGACCGCCGCAGCAATTACCGGCGCGGTGACCACCTGAGCCATGTTGTACAGACTGGCGAATTCATCCGGTTCAACCTGGAAGTGAATCTGATAGCTGGCGTTACAGGCTTCCAGCATGACGTTGTCGTGCTGGATATCGAGTGAGTCAGTGCCTTTGATGCTGAAGCCGAATTGTGAACCACGAAGACGCATGATGGCATCATTGAGCGCCCGATAGCGGGGATTGGGAATCATCGAGTCGAGGGTCAGATCAGATTTCTTCAGCGTCGGAAGAATGCCGGACAAGACGATTTCGGTCTGTTCCTTTGCGGCAGCATCACGAACCACTGCCATCAACTCGGTCAGTTCGCGCTCCATCTTTCTCAGACAGTCTCCGCCGAGGACCTGAGGCGTCAAATTGGCTTCCAGATTGAATTTGGCCAGCTCGTAGGTCAGTCGAGGATCGTTCACTCGTGCCATGATCGCCTCGGCGGTATGTGCTGGAAGGCGCGCCGCATTGACCAGGAACATCTCCTGCTCGGCTCCGATCCGACGGATGCCGGTCTCGAACATGCCCTCTTCAAGCATTCGCTCCATTGCACGAACGTCGTTCAGCAGCGCCTTCATGAAGACACGCATCATCCCGTCATCCTGCTCCCTGTGTACCGACTGCTCACCCATGCCAATCGCCTTCTGAATCCATGGTCGCATTCAAATCATATCACAACAGCAAGGCTGATCAGGATTGGAAATGCGGGTTGAAAAAGTCTGATAGTGCGCGGATTTCTGAGGTGTCAGGCACACAGATTACTGACGTGAGAGGACAATTTCCTGGACGCCGCTGCGTAGCTGAAACGAACGGCTTTCGAATGCGGGCGAACATCGCTTGAGGAAATCGGAGGTGTTAAAAGGCATCGTTCGACTAACCTCACCCTCCGGGATCACGGTGAGACGTTCATTGGATTGAATCTGATACAAGGCAGGCCGATCCGGGTATGGAGAGCGGCTGTGAATGGCCATCAGGACTATGCCACCAGGCAAGATGAGATCGTGAAGCAATCGGATCAACTCCTCGACTGCCGCCTTGTCCATATAGTTGACCAGATCCCACAACAGAACCAGATCGTAAGACCCTAGCTCGCGAAGCTTGTTGAATAACGGTTTCAATGATGATGCATCGAGGTCATCAGGCAAACCTGGTGATGTCAGAAAGACGCAATAGTCACTCATGAAAGCCAGGGTGTCGGACTGCAGCGGACCAAAATGCAGCAGCCGACCCTGTTCAAGTCGATCACTCAAAAGTGCCAGGGCATGCGACAGTGCCCTGGACTCATGACTCAGATCGGGAGGATCATCGACCTGCAATGACGGTAGAGTTCGGTTGACTCGATCGTCATCATCGATGGTTCTTTGCAGAATTCGATTGAACAGATTGTTCTTCAAGGAGATCACCCGTGTTTGCGCCATCGCTTGATGGTGACAGTTTATGCTTGTCTTTTCTTGACGATTGGTCAGAACCGGTCTTCTTTTCGGCTGCCGCGGCGGCATACGACGCAGGCGTGCCGGAGGTCATGTCGATATTACCCTTGAAGCGCGCACCGTCTTCAAGGCCCACTCTTGGGGAAATGATGTTGCCTTCGACGTTTCCAGATCGCTTGATCTCGACCCGCTCGGATCCAACAAGATCGCCCTTGGCCTGACCTTCCACCACGATCACACTGGCCTTTATCTTAGCGGTAACCGTGCCGCTTTCACAGATCGTCACGAGGTTATTGGGAAGATTGATTTCGCCATCAACCGTGCCGCTGATCAGCAGGTCTGTCTGACCTGCGATTTCACCGCGTACGGTCAATGACTCGGATATGACGGCGGACTGACCGCCAGTAGGTGTACTCATAATTACTCTCTGTGTCGTTTCGTTTCGAGCAGGAGCCGCTTTGGACTCATCTTTTTTCCACATCGGTTTGCTCTTTGCTGGCTGCTTGGGAGGTTGGCAGTAAATCATATCAAGTGTTAACGAACTGTACAGTTTTCTCGACATCGTTCAGTTTGGTGAAAGGCATCACACTTGTCAGCCTGAGTTGGCTGTGATCCAATTGGGGTTCATTTCAAGCGGAGCGCGTTGCACCTCATGACCATCGAACCCCCTTGGCTTCAGCACTACGAGAACGGCGTTCCGCATGAGATCGACTTGTCCGAGTTCAACTCGATTGTCGAAATACTGGATGGCAGCGTTGCGAAATACGCCGACCGACCCGCATTCAGCAACATGGGAAGGACGATCACCTATCGAGAGCTGGATGAGTACAGCGCCTCACTGGCCGGTTATCTGGCCGGAAAACTGAAGCTTCAGCGTGGCGATCGCATCGCTCTGATGCTGCCCAACGTGCTGCAATATCCAATCGCAATCTTCGCCGCTCTGCGAGCTGGGCTAACGGTAGTGAACACCAATCCGCTCTACACAGCCAGAGAGCTGAAGCATCAACTCAAGGATTCGGGTGCGCGTGCCATCATCGTCATGGAAAATTTCGCCAGCACTGTGGCCGCAGTGGTCGAAGACACTCATGTCGAACATGTCATTATCACTCAGCTCGGCGATATGCTGGGATTCCCCAAGTCGTTGATCACCAATCTGGTAGTTAGACATGTCAAGAAACTGATCCCCAAATGGGAGATGAACCACACGACTCAATTCAGCGATGCGCTCAAACAGGGACGCCGCTACAAGCTGGCCGATCAGGCGTTGACGCATGACGATCTGGCCTTTCTGCAATACACCGGTGGAACTACTGGCGTTTCCAAAGGGGCCATGCTGACGCACGGCAATCTGGTCGCAAACACGCTTCAGTCCTCAGTATGGCTGGAGCCGAGTGTGGACCAGAGCCAACAAGTGTCCATCGTCACTGCACTGCCGCTGTATCATATCTTTGCGCTCACGGCGAACTGTCTGGTCTTCATGAAGTACGGTGGCCACAATCATCTGATCACCAACCCGCGAGATATGGAAGGGTTCGTCGAGATCATCAAGGACCTCAAATTCAATGCTATCACCGGAGTCAACACACTGTTCAATGGTCTGTTGAACACCCCGGGATTCGAGTCAGTAGACTTCTCCGAGATGAACCTGACTCTGGGGGGTGGCATGGCCGTGCAGCGCAGTGTTGCCGAAGAATGGAAACGCGTCACCGGAACCACTCTGATTGAGGCGTATGGCCTGACCGAGACATCGCCGGCCGTCTGCATCAATCCGATGGACCTGGCCGAATACAATGGCTGCATTGGCGTGCCGATCAGCTCAACACACGTTGATGTTCGCGATGAAGATGGCAAATCGGTCGGTTTTGATGAGCCCGGCGAACTCTGCATCAAGGGCCCACAGGTCATGCGGGGTTATTGGCAACGTGACGAGGAAACAGCCAAGGTCATGACCGAGGATGGATTCCTCAAAACCGGTGACATAGCAGTGATGTATGCTGGTGGATTCTGCAAGATCGTCGATCGCAAGAAGGACATGATTCTGGTCTCCGGTTTCAATGTCTATCCGAATGAAATCGAGGAAGTTGTTGCGGCTCATCCGGGCGTTCTGGAGGTGGCCGCTGTGGGTTTGCCAGATGAGAAGTCAGGTGAAATCGTGAAGATCTGCGTGGTTTGCAAGGATCCCAATCTGAATGAAAAAGACCTCAAGGCCTACTGCAAACAAGAGTTGACCGGTTACAAGGTGCCGCGGGTGATTGTGTTCATGGATGAGTTGCCGAAAACCAATGTGGGCAAGATTCTCAGACGTGAACTGAGGGATCAGACCTGATTCAGCGGCGCTGAGGTCGTCGTTGCTGCCTCAGCGTGCTTGAGACTCGATCAGTCCAGTCACGCCGATTCAACAGACGTTATCTCGGTCGTGTCGGCGTGAATGCCGAGCAGGTTCCATAATGGAATCTCACTGCGAACCGGAATTCTCGAATATTCGAATGCCACCTCGTGCTCGTCAATTCGACACACCGATCCGAATACCCCAATGGTCTCATGTTTGCCCAGCAGCAGTTCAAGCCCGATCTGATCTCCAATCTTGCCTTCGAAATCCACAGGGCGACGGATGCGGACACCGCTGGCCGAAATATCGATCACTTCACTTTCCCACAGTTCACCCTGCCTGAGTAGCAAGACTTCTGCGTCAAGGGTCATGCGCTGGCTGCGCTCGCCCGATAAATTCTCGACCATGGTTACCACCACCCGTGTCTTCGTCTCTGCCGTCATTATACGCATGCAGCCCTGGATGGGGCTGTCAGATTGTCATGTTTTGTAAACGATCCAGGTGCACAAGACAAGCAGATTGTGCACAATTTGATCAACTGGGGGTTATCAGCAGCGTGCAATCAGTCATCAGGTGCCTCTCCCTGATTAGCGTCACGTCGCTGTACCAGCCGCGCTGGTCGAACAGCGGCCGATCCAAAACGGTCTCGAATGCGATCGGACAAGTCGGACAGGTCGTCGCTGCGTTCTGTAAACAGGCCGATACCGTCTTCGAAGTTTCGGCTGGATACGCCAAGCAGTCGAATGCACGCAGATTGATGATCAGTGCGCCACTCGAGCCAAAGACTCTGAATGCAGTGATAGATTGATCGATCATCCTGAAGGCCCGAATCAAAGGTTTTCGATCGGCTCAGCGTGGTGAAGTCGGACAATCTGATTTTCAGGGTCAGGGTTCGTGCAGAGAGTTGCTTGCGCCGGAGTCGACGGCCGACATCACCGCTGAGCTGCATCAACACACTGAGACAGGTTTGATTATCATTGAGATCGTTGTCAAAGGTGGTTTCATGACTGACCGAGCGATCCGGGCGATGGATCTTGACCGGCCGAATATCCTCGCCGCGCGCCAGATGGTAGTAATGCGAGGCCTGATTACCAATCATTCGTTTGAGTGTATCGAGCGACTGAGCGCGTAAATCGGCTACTGTGTGAATGTCATAGTGTCGAAACTTGTCGGCCAGACGCTTGCCGACCCCCCAGATTCGACGCACTGGAAGTGGGTCGAGAAATCCCTGAACGTCCTTGTCCAGCACCACGTAGAGACCATCAGGTTTGTCGAAGTCAGAGGCGATTTTGGCCAGAAATTTGTTGATCGAAACCCCAACGGACGCAATCAGATGGGTTCGACTCAGAATATCTTTTTTGATGGCGCAGGCGATCTCGACCGCATCACCCATCAAACGTTCAGAACCGGTCAGATCGACAAATGCCTCATCCAGTGACAACGGTTCAACCAGCGGAGAATACTGCCTGAGACACTCGAGTATCTGATCGGACGCTACGCGATAACGAGGCAGATCGGGTTTGATAAACACGGCATGGGCGCACAATTGGCGTGCTTCAATGACCGGCATCGCGGACCGGATGCCGTAGGCTCGAGCCTGATAACTGGCCGCTGAGACGACACCACGATTGCCAGTGCCGCCGACCACCACTGGCAAGGTTGCCAACTCTGGACGATCCCGTTGTTCGACCGATGCGAAGAAGGCATCCATATCAACATGAAGGATTCGTCTGGGATGATTCAACGCCAGACGCTGGAGATGTTGATCAGTTCAGTTGATGTCATCCGCTTTCAGGGCGCATGTAAGGGAACAGCAACACGTCGCGAATCGATGCCGAATCGGTAAACAGCATGACCAGACGGTCGATACCAATTCCCTCCCCGGCTGCTGGCGGCATGCCGTATTCCAACGCCCGAATATAGTCGGCATCAAAGGCCATGGCCTCTTCGTCACCCGCGTCTTTTTCAGCGACCTGAGCTTCGAATCGACTCTGCTGATCTTCCGGATCATTCAACTCCGAGAATCCATTCGCAATCTCGCGCCCGGCGATAATGAGTTCAAAGCGATCGGTCAATTCAGGATCCTGATCATTCCGACGAGACAAAGGCGAGACCTCGGCAGGATAGGCGGTGATGAAGGTTGGATTGACCAGCGTCGACTCGACGGTTACCTCGTAGATCTCCAGCAGCAGCTTGCCCCAGCCCCAGCTGTCCTTGACCGGTATTTTCAAAGTGGATGCCGCAGCACAGAGCACCTCGCGGTTACGGCAATCAGACTCACTCAGCGTAGGGTTGGTTGCTCGAACGGCATCGGTCAATGTGACTCGATCAAATGGCTTGCCAAAGTCGATCTGAAGACCCTGGTATTCAATGCTGGTCTGGCCGATCACAGCCTCGGCAATCTCGCGCAGCATCAACTCGGTCAGATCCATCAGGTCGGTGTAGCTGGCATAGGCCTGATAAAACTCGAGCATGGTGAACTCGGGATTGTGACGAGCCGAGACCCCCTCGTTGCGAAAGTTGCGGTTGATCTCGTAGACACGCTCGAAACCACCCACAACCAGGCGTTTGAGATACAGCTCAGGGGCAACGCGCAAATACAGTTCCACGTCCAGCGCATTGTGGTGTGTGGTAAATGGTCGAGCTGCCGCTCCACCTGGTATGTAGTGCATCATCGGGGTTTCGACTTCCAGAAACTCGCGCCCAGGCGCCTCGAGAAAGTCCCGAATCAGACGGACAATACGTGACCGGGTGAGGAAGACCTGCCTGGAACCTTCGTTCATGATCAGGTCGACATAACGCTGCCGATAGCGGATCTCCTGATCAGTCAAACCATGAAATTTTTCCGGCAACGGACGAAGCGACTTGCTCACCAACTCGATCGAATCGACAGCGATCGACAATTCACCCTTATTGGTTTTCATCAGTGTGCCACTGGCACTGACAATATCACCCAGATCCCACCCCTTGAACTGAGCATAGAGGCCTTCGGCAAGCGTATCGCGTTGAACGTAGAGTTGAATTCGACCACTGCGGTCCTGGATCGAGGCAAAACTGGCCTTGCCCATGATTCGCTGTGCCATCATCCGACCGGCGATGGAGACTCTGACCTCTTCGGACTCGATCTGTGGCTTGTCCTTGTGATCATGGACCTGATGCAGATCGGCCGCCAGATCAGTCGGGCGTGCGGTGTTCGGATAGGCAATGCCTTGTTTGCGGATTTTGGAGAGTTTCTCGCGACGCTCGGTAATCAGCTTGTTTTCACAATGGTCATTCATTGACTAGAGGCCCTGTTTCAGACTGACCTTTACAAACGGGTCAAGATCGCCGTCCAGGACGGCCTGAGTGTTGCTGGTCTCCACGCCAGTGCGCAGATCCTTGATGCGAGACTGGTCCAGCACATAACTGCGAATTTGGCTGCCCCAGCCGATGTCCGATTTCTGATCTTCCTGAGCCTGCTGTTCGGACTGCTGCTCCTGCAAGGCCAACTCATACAGCTTGGCTCGCAGCTGCTTCATCGCCGTGGCCTTGTTCTTGTGCTGTGATCGATCATTCTGACATTGCACGACGGCACCGGTGGGTTCGTGGGTGATACGAACCGCCGATTCGGTCCGGTTGACGTGCTGTCCCCCGGCACCACTGGCTCGATAGACATCGATCCTGAGATCGGAAGGGTTAATATCGATCTCGATAGAATCATCCACTTCCGGTGCGACAAAGACCGCAGCGAATGAGGTGTGTCGACGATTGCCCGAATCAAAAGGCGATTTTCTCACCAGGCGATGGACACCCGTTTCGGTGCGTATCCAGCCGAAAGCGTACTCTCCGCCGACGCGAATCGTGGCACTTTTGATCCCGGCGACATCGCCCGCAGAGCGTTCGATCAACTCGGCGTCCCAGCCACGTCGCTCAAACCAGCGAAGATACATTCGCAGCAGCATATCGGCCCAATCCTGAGCCTCTGTTCCGCCGGAACCGGCCTGGATATCCACAAAGGCATTGGCCGTATCCATTTCACCGGAAAACATACGCTGAAATTCCAGACCAACGACAAAAGTTTCAGCCTTGCTCAGATCGTTGACAATTTCATCCACGGTGTCCTGATCTTGCTCATCAACGGCCATGTCCAGCAGGCCGGTGGCATCGCCTAGTTGCTGATGCAGAGTGTCCAGTCCCGAGACGATATGTTCCAGTGTCGCGCGCTCCTTGCCCAGAGCCTGTGCGTGTTCCGCATCATTCCAGACATCCGGATTTTCCAGTTCCAGATTAACTTCCTCAAGCCGCTCTTTCTTCAAATCGTAGTCAAAGATACCCCCGTAACTTGGCTTCACGTTCACCAAGGTCTCGGATGGTTTCAACAATGGGGTTCACTTCCATGCTCACAATGGATATTCCTGTGATTCTGAATCAGTGCGTAATGGTACCGGATCGTACTGTGAAGTACAGCGAAATGGGGTTAGACAATCAGTCTGCCAACGGCGGATGAATAAGATGACTGACTAGCAGTTGTGGTTGCTGACGACCTCGAAATTCGTTGACCTGAAGCTCGTACACCAGGCGAATGTGACATGAGTCCCTTGGCAAGGCAGACAGGTCTCTGAAAAAGGCAATCGCGTCCAGACACAGTCCCCTCTGGCCCGCAGGACAGACTTGCAACTTCAGGTGCTTGGCACCGACGATGCGGGCATCGAGAACCTCGAAGTCACCTTCGAAACAGGGCGCAGGAAACCCCTGCCCCCAAGGACCGGCCTGTTCGATGGCCCAGGCCAGTTCCAGCCCCAGGTCATTGCCGAGCAGTTCACCGTCGGTCAGCACGATTTGCTCGCGCAGTTCGTCGTTCATCCTGATCCCGACCGCCTCGGAGAAGGCCTGCCGAAAGGTCTCGAAGTGATCCGCTGCAAGGGTCAGACCGGCGGCCATGGCATGGCCGCCAAATCGTTCGATCAGACCTGGATGACGCGCGTCGACATCGACCAGCACATCACGGATATGGACACCCCGTATCGATCGTGCCGATCCCTTGTATCGCTCTGGGTGATCGGCGTCCTCGGCGGCAAAGGCAATCACCGGACGATAGATCTGATCCTTGACCTTCGAGGCGATCAAGCCGACCAACCCCTGATGCCACTGAGGGTGAAACAGACAAACCCCTTGCTGATTCTCATCAGTCGACCCGCTCAGATCAATCTGGTCAAGCAAACCGTGTACGTCATCCTGCATGGTTTGTTGCAATGACTTGCGCTCGTCATTGAGCGACTGAAGCACATCTGCCAGCCGCTGAGCTTCGGCATCGTCGTCTGTCAGCAGACATTCAATGCCAACAGAGATATCTTCCAAGCGCCCCGCAGCATTCAGCCTTGGGCCGATGAAAAATCCAAGGTCAGATGATTGAGCGCGGGCTCGATCTCGATTCGCCACTCGAAACAAGGCGCTGATGCCGGCGCAACAGCGCTTGTTGCGAATGTGTTTGAGGCCGGTGGCCACCAATCGTCGATTGTTGGCATCCAGCGGCACCAGGTCGGCCACGGTACCCAGTGCAACCAGGTCGAGAAAACGGCCGAGATTCGGTGCTTTGGATGTCGCAAACCAGTCTCTGCGGGTCAACTCGCTGCGAACGGCCGCCATCAGGTAAAACATCACACCGACGCCTGACAGATTCTTGCTGGCAAAGTCGTCACCTGGCATGTTGGGATTGACGATGGCATGGGCATCGGGAAGGATTGGGCCGGGCAAATGATGATCGGTGACCACGACAGTCATGCCTTTTTCGCGACAGGCCGCTACGCCGGCCACGCTGCTGATGCCATTGTCTACGGTCATGACCAGATCAGGTTGTCGTGCCGCAAGTTCGGGCAGCAGTGCCACACTGAGACCATAGCCATGCTCGAAACGGTTCGGGACCAGATAGCCCACTGAAGAGTGGCCCATAGCCTTGAGGCAGCGAATCGCCAGGGCGGTGCCGGTGGCACCATCGGCGTCGAAGTCTCCGACAATCAAAATCGACCGGGAATCCTCGATGCAATCAGCGACCAGGGCGGCGGCCGTGGTGATACCGCCCAGTTGATCAGGTGTGAGCAATTCGGCCAGGGAATAATCCAGATCGTCGGCGCTGAGCACTCCGCGAGCCCTGAATACACGCGCCAGAACAGGATGCATCGACTCGGGAAAAGAGCCGCCATCGGCGAGCACACGGCGGCTGATGACTGGCGATCGGTCACTCATGACCGTGAGTCCCGTTGATCAGAGGTACTGGACCGAGACGACTTCGTAATCATGGGTTCCACCGGGAGCCTCGACCGAAATCTCGTCGCCTTCTTCCTTGCCAATCAGGGCTCGGGCAATCGGTGAACTGACCGAGATCAAGCCGGTCTTGATGTCCGACTCAAGATCGCCAACGATCTGATAGGTGACCTGCTTGTCGTTGTCGATATCTTCCAGTTTGACAGTCGCCCCGAAGACAATCCGTGGTGCTACTTTGAGGCTGCTTACGTCAATCACCTCCGAAGCCGACAGCGACCCTTCCAGTACATTGATGCGGCCTTCGATGAAGCCCTGCTGTTCACGGGCGGCATGATACTCGGCATTTTCCTTCAGATCACCATGGGCGCGAGCCTCGGCAATCGCTTCGATGACTTGTGGACGCTTCACTTTCTTCAGATGCTCCAGTTCCTTGCGCAATCGCACGGAGCCGACCTTGGTCATGGGTGACCTTCTCATGAGTGTATCTCCCTGTGCACATCAGCCAGTGAATAGACCGACAGATCGCGTTGATCGTCGATCGCATTGACGGTTGCTTCGGCACCTGAAATTGTTGTGTAGTAATTGACGTGCTTGTTCAGTGCTTCACGTCGAATGGAGTAGGAATCGGAGATTGCCTGCCGCCCTTCGGTGGTGTTGACGATCAGATCGAGTTCCTTGTTCTTGATCAGGTCGACCACGTGTGGCCGCCCTTCCATTACCTTGTTGATGATATCACAGCCGATGCCCTGGTCGCTGAGATAGCGGTGTGTGCCAGCCGTTGCTACCAACGTGAATCCGCGCTCCAGCAAGCGCTCAGCCAGGCGTGCAGCGCGTTCCTTGTCGGCATCACGAACCGAGATAAACGCACGACCAGAGGTCGGTACGATGACACCTGCCGCCAACTTCGATTTGGTGAACGCTTCGGCGAAGGTCTTGCCGATGCCCATCACTTCGCCGGTTGATCGCATCTCGGGTCCGAGAATGGGATCAACGCCGGGGAATTTCGAAAACGGAAACACCGGATCCTTGATGCAGAAGTAGGCAGGTTGAATCATGTCGACCGGAATTCCCTGCTGGTCCAGCGTCTGGCCGGCCATGCACAAGGCTGCGATCTTGGCCAGCGGCATGCCAATAGCCTTGGAAACGAACGGGACGGTTCGCGAGGCTCTGGGATTCACCTCCAGAACGTAAATGCGATCATCCTGGATAGCAAACTGAGTATTCATCAGTCCTACTACATTCAGCCCCAGCGCCATCTGTTCGACCTGACACGTCAGCTCGGCCTGAATCTCGTCGCTGAGCGAAAACGGTGGCATTGCACAGGTCGAATCACCGGAGTGAACACCTGCCTGTTCGATGTGCTCCATGATCCCGCCAATGAAGACCCGCTTGCCGTCGCAGATCGCATCCACGTCCACTTCAATGGCATGGTCGAGAAAGCGATCCAGCAAAACCGGCGATTTTGGCGAGACTTTGACCGCTGCGGTCATGTAGCGACTCAGATCAGCCCGACTGTAGACCACTTCCATGGCACGGCCGCCCAGCACATAGGACGGGCGGACGACCAGCGGATAACCGATCTCGTCAGCCAGAACGACCGCCTGGTCCTCGGTCCGTGCGATGCGGTTGGGCGGTTGACGCAGGTCAAGATCATTGAGAAAGCGCTGAAATCGCTCGCGATCTTCGGCCAGATCAATGGCATCGGATGAGGTTCCGATGATCGGCACTCCTTCGGCTTCCAAATCCTTTGCCAGGCTCAGAGGTGTCTGACCACCATATTGAACAATGACGCCTTTGGGCTGTTCGATGCGGATGACTTCCAGAACATCTTCGAGAGTCAGTGGTTCGAAATACAGCCGATCAGAGGTGTCGTAATCGGTCGAGACGGTCTCTGGGTTACAGTTGACCATGATGGTCTCGAATCCGGCGTCGCGCAGAGCAAACGCCGCGTGCACGCAGCAGTAATCGAATTCGATACCCTGACCAATTCGGTTGGGACCGCCGCCGAGCACCATGATCTTGTCACGATCACTGACCTCGGCTTCACAGAACTGCTCATAAGTGGAATACAAATAGGCGGTCGACGAGGCAAATTCACCCGCGCAGGTATCGACCCGCTTGTAGACTGGGTGAATGCTCAGGGTCTGTCTCAAATGACGAATGACCACCGGATCAACGCGGACCAACGTGGCCAATCTGGAGTCGGAAAACCCCTGTTGCTTGTAGCGCCGCAAAGTATCGGAGTCGAGACCCTGAAGCCCTCTGGATTCGATGACCGCTTCGGTATCGATCAGATGCTTGATCTGAACCAGAAACCAGGGATCGATGGCGGTCAATCGGAAGACCTCATCGACGCTGCTGCCGGCCCTGAAACTGTCCGCGAGATACAGAATGCGTTCAGCGCCCGGACTCTTCAGTTCATGCTGCAAAGACTCATCTGAACGTGGCCCATCGGTCTCATCAGCGAGCATTGGAGAAAGGCCATCAATGCCGGTCTCCAGAGATCTGAGCGCCTTTTGCAGGGATTCCTGGAAGGTTCGTCCGATGGCCATCGCTTCACCGACGGACTTCATCTGGGTCGTCAGGCGAGAATCGGTCTGTGGAAACTTCTCGAAAGCAAAGCGTGGAATCTTGGTCACCACATAGTCGATCGAGGGCTCGAAAGACGCCGGTGTAATCCCACCGGTGATCTCATTGCGCAGTTCGTCAAGCGTATACCCCACGGCCAGCTTTGCAGCCACTCTGGCAATCGGAAAACCGGTCGCCTTGGAAGCCAGAGCGGATGAACGTGAGACGCGTGGATTCATTTCGATGACGATCATGCGACCGTCTTCGGGATTGATCGCAAACTGGACATTGGAACCGCCGGTATCAACCCCGATCTTGCGCAGCACCGCAACCGAGGCGTTACGCATGATCTGGTACTCCTTGTCAGTCAGCGTCTGCGCTGGGGCCACAGTGATCGAATCACCAGTGTGGACGCCCATCGGATCGAGGTTTTCGATGGAGCAGACGATAATGCAGTTGTCCTGATGATCACGGACCACTTCCATCTCGTACTCTTTCCAACCCAGAACCGACTCTTCCAGCAGGACTTCACTGGTCGGAGACAACTCCAGGCCTCCACTGACAATATCGATGAACTCTTCTTGGTTGTAGGCGATGCCGCCGCCACTGCCACCGAGCGTGAACGACGGACGGATGATGGTTGGATAGCCGATCTCTTTCTGGATGACCCGTGCCTCGTCGATGCTATGGGCGACCTTGGCATGCGGGACATCCAGGCCGATGGAAATCATCGCCAACTTGAATTTCTCGCGATCTTCGGCCATCTCGATGGCTTCTCGGCGAGCGCCGATCATTTCCACGCCGTATCGTTCGAGCACACCTTCTGCGTCCAGCTCCAGTGCGCAGTTCAGTGCGGTCTGTCCGCCCATCGTCGGCAACAGCACATCCGGGCGTTCAATGGCGATGATCTTTTCGATACTCTGCCAGGTGATCGGCTCGATGTAGACCGCATCGGCGGTTTCCGGGTCGGTCATGATCGTGGCTGGATTGGAATTGACCAGAATAACCCGGTATCCCTCCTCTCTGAGCGCCTTGCAGGCCTGTACACCCGAATAGTCAAATTCACAGGCCTGACCGATCACAATGGGACCTGCGCCAATTAGCAAAATACTTTTTATATCAGTACGTTTCGGCATAATTCTCAGGACTCCCTCATCAGTTTGACAAAGTCGGCAAACAGAGATTGTATGTCGTGCGGGCCAGGGCTGGCTTCCGGATGCCCCTGAAACCCGAAGGCAGGTCGATCGGTCAGACGAATGCCCTGAACCGATTGATCAAACAGCGAGCGATGGCTCACTGTCACATGCTCCGGCAAACTGTCTTCATCAATGGCAAAACCGTGGTTTTGTGAGGTGATCATGACCTTGCCGGTAGCAAGATCCTGTACCGGGTGATTTGCACCATGATGTCCGAACTTCATCTTGAAAGTCTGTCCACCAGCCGCGAGGCCGAGCAATTGCGCTCCCAGGCAGATACCGAATAGCGGGGTTTTTGCCGAGAGTAGTTGGCCAATGGCAGCAATCGCATACTCGCAGGCGGCCGGGTCGCCGGGTCCATTGGACAGAAAGACGCCATCCGGCTGATGGCTCATAATCGCGTCGAAATCCGACTGCGGTGGCACCACAGTCACCTTGCAACCATGATCGACCAGCAGTCTCAGGATGTTGCGCTTGCAGCCATAATCGACTGCAACAACGTGGTATTTGGTGGCCTCCGAAGGGGTTTCTTCCCCCCACAGATCAGCGCTACCCTCGGTCCAGTCGTGAACGCTGCGACAGCCGGCTTCTATGGCCAGGTCAGCCCCTTCCAGTGAGGGGCAGGCTCTGGCCTGTGCAATGGCCTCGGCTTCATTCAATGACCCGGTCATGATGCAGCCGCGCAGTGCGCCATGTTCGCGCAGTCGTCGGGTCAGTTCACGAGTATCCAGGCCGGCAATGCCAGTGATGCCTTGCTGCACCAGATAGGCTGACAGGGATTGCTCTGATCGCCAGTTGCTGTGACACATCGCCAGATCGCGAATGATCAGTCCGGCGACCAGAGAGCCACCTGACTCCTGATCCGATTCATTGCAGCCGGTATTGCCAATATGTGGATAGGTCAGAGTGACCATTTGTCGGGCATATGAGGGATCGCTGAGAATCTCCTGGTAGCCGGTCATAGCCGTGTTGAACACGACCTCCCCACAGCGGGTGTCTGAAGCACCGATGTTGATGCCGTGGAACACGCTACCATCTTCGAGAGCGAGGATGGCCTTGTCATCGTGCATGCTGGTCATGGTTTCGACTCAATCTGTCTGTTGCAGGCATACGAAAACCGGAGCGTTGCCTGGCTCCCGTCCTTGTGACGTATGTGACCTGGAAAGTGCCAGTGATGCCGTGTTGCTATTCCGGATCGCCGGACACGTAGTTTACGTGAGTCTGAACATCTCAGCAAACAGATAATAGCCCGATTTGCGCGACGCCAGCCATCGCGTTGCTGTCAGTGCGCCGCGCGCAAAGACCGCTCGATCTGTCACCTGATGATCCAATATCAGCGTTTCATCGGCAAAGCGAATCGTGAATTGATGATGACCGATGATATCGCCCTCGCGACGCACACTGATGGCCAGGTCGTCAATTTGACCCGCTGACATTCGTTCCGATTCTTCGCTCCAGCACATCTGCTCAGAGGTCATCGGAACATCAGAATCGGGGTGCAGCCAGGCGCCGACTAGACTCAGTGCGGTTCCGGAAGGGCGATCACGCTTCTGATCGTGATGTTCATCCAGCAGAGCAGCACGGGTCTCGCCTGTTTTCCAGCGACTCATCCGCGCAATCGCGTCAGTCATCAGTGCCACACCGGTTGAAAGGTTCGAGCCCCACAGCACCGATGTATCCTGCCCAGCCTGCTTGAGCGCCGCAAGCTGTTGATCGCTCATGCCGGTGACGCCAGAGACAATACCGATCCCATACTGCTTGCACAGAGGCAACCAGGCATCGATGACGCCCGGCAGAGAAAAATCGATCAGTACCATGCGATCGCTGATACCGTTCAATGTCAGGGAATCGGGATGAGACTTTGACCCTAGCGCCGCAAGCAGTTGCAGGGACTCATCCTGATCAATCAACGAAGAGACAGTTTTGCCCATACGGCCATTGGCGCCCAGCAGCAGTATCCTGATCGGTGATGGGCGGTCAGTCATCGCACACTCAGGGCCATGCCTGTCGCTGGAAGGGATGACGCACTCAGCCAATTCTCAGCAAGGGGACTCAGGGTCAACTGCCTTCGAAGAATCGTTTGACCGAATCGACCCACGAGGTGCTCTTCGGATTGTGTTTGTCGCCACCGTCGTTGAGAGTGGCGTCCAGCTCGCGCAACAGGTCTTTCTGCTTGTTGCTCAGCTTCACGGGTGTTTCCACCTTGACCCGACACATCAGATCACCGCGCGAACGGCTGCGTACCGACTGAACACCCTTGGAGCGCAGTCGAAACCTCTTGCCGGTCTGGGTTTCGACAGGAATTTTCAGCATCACATGCTTGTTGAGTGTCGGCACTTTGATCTCACCACCCAGCGCAGCGGTGGTGAACGGAATGGGGATTTCACAGTACAGATCATCCCCGTCGCGTTCGAAAATGGCATGTTTGCGAACGCGAATATCCACGTACAAATCGCCAGAAGGCGTGCCGCGATCTCCGGCTTCCCCTTCACCTGACAAACGAATGCGGTCGCCTTCATCGACTCCGGCAGGGATTTTGACTGACAGGGTTCGACGCTCTTCTACCTTGCCCTGACCAGAACAGCGGCCGCACGGATTTTCGATGACTCGCCCTTCCCCACCACAGGCAGGACAGGCTTGTTGCACCGCGAATATGCCCTGCTGCATGCGAACCTGACCGACGCCTCCGCAAGTCTCACAGTTGCTCATGTCTCCGTCTTCTGAGCCACTGCCGGCACAGCCTTCGCACTGAACCAGCGAGGCAATGGCGATTTCACGGTTGACACCGTTGACCGCTTCTTCCAGGTCAATCTCCATGGTGTAGCGCAGATCGGCACCGCGACGAGCTCGTCGACCGCGTCCGCCGCCACCAAAGATATCGCCGAAGATGTCACCGAAGATGTCACCCACATCGCCATTGAAACCACCACCGCCGAAACCACCCTGCCCGGCCGCTCGATGGCCAAATTGATCATAGGCTGAACGCTTTTTAGCGTCACTCAGAACCTCATAAGCTTCCTTGGCTTCCTTGAATTTGTCCTGGGCTTCGTCATCAGAATTACGATCTGGATGATATTTCATTGCCAGGCGGCGGAAGGATGTCTTGATCTCGGCTTGCTCGGCGTCTTTTTTGACATCCAGGACGTCGTAGTAGTCTCGTTTGGACATGTTCAGTGTGATCTCGCAGTCGGTCAGTCTGTATCCCGACAGGTCGGTGAAAGCTCAATTTCCTGAGCCCTGCAGGGCGCCTGTTCTATTCGGGGTTTTCTGGAATGACGACGCCAGCTGTCGCTGAACGATAGCTGGCGTGGTCAATCGGTAATGCTGTTCCGGGGCCAATCATGTGGATCGGCGCCGGCTCTGGGTCAATCAGCTCTTGCTGTCATCGACCTCTTCGAACTCCGCGTCCACCACGTTGTCACCGGCGTCGTCTTCTGATGATTCGGCCGAGGCATCAGGCTGAGCCTGCTGCGACTTTTCGGCGCTTTTCTGCATCAGCACCTGTGAGGCCTGAGTCAGCGTCTCGACACTAGAGTCGATGGCGGCCTTGTCGTCGCCTTCGATGGCTTTCTCAACCGCGCCCAGGGCATCGTTAATTGGAGCCTTCTCATCATCACTCAGATCGTCACTCAGCTCGGTCATGCTGCTGCGCGTGGCATGCACCAGACCGTCAGCGTTGTTGCGAGCAGAGACCAGTTCCTGGAACTTGCGGTCGTCATCCTTGTGCATTTCTGCATCATTGACCATGCGCTCGATCTCTTCTTCGGTCAGCCCGGAGCCTGCCTTGATTTCGATTCGTTGTTCCTTGCCGGTCGCCTTGTCGGTGGCACGAACGTGCATGATGCCGTTGGCATCCATGTCGAACTCCACTTCAATCTGAGGCACGCCGCGAGGCGCTGACGAAAGGCCTGCCAGATCAAACCGTGCCAGTGAATTGTTGGCTGCAGCCACCTCGCGCTCGCCCTGAAGGACGTGCACAGTCACTGCATTCTGGTTGTCTTCTGCAGTCGAGAAAATTTGCGACGCCTTGGTCGGGATCGTGGTGTTCTTCTCGATCAGGTTGGTCATCACGCCGCCCATGGTTTCAATCCCCATCGACAGCGGAGTGACGTCCAGCAACAGCACGTCCTTGACATCACCTGCCAAAACACCGCCCTGAATCGCCGCGCCAATGGCAACGGCTTCATCGGGGTTAACGTCCTTGCGAGGATCCTGACCGAAGAACTCGGCAACCGCTGCCTGTACTTTCGGCATCCGGCTCTGTCCGCCAACCAGGATGACGTCCTGAATATCGCCCACTTTCAGGCCCGCGTCGGCAATCGCCGTGCGGCATGGTGCGATGGTGCGCTTGACCAGATCATCGACCAGTGCTTCGAGCTTGGCTCGAGTCAGCTTGATGTTCAGGTGCTTGGGGCCACTGGCATCTGCGGTGACGTAAGGCAGGCTGACTTCGGTCTGTTCGGAGGACGACAGTTCGATCTTGGCACGCTCAGCCCCTTCCTTGAGACGTTGAAGCGCGAGAGGATCGTTGCGCAGATCCACACCTTGGTCCTTCTTGAATTCGGCAACCAGATAATCGATCAAGCGCATGTCGAAGTCTTCACCACCGAGGAAGGTATCCCCATTGGTTGCCAGCACTTCGAACTGCTTTTCGCCGTCAATGTCGGCAATCTCGATGATCGACACATCAAAGGTACCGCCACCCAGGTCATACACCGCAATCTTGCGATCAGCACCGGTCTTGTCAATACCATAGGCCAGCGCAGCAGCGGTTGGCTCGTTGATGATGCGACGCACGTTCAGGCCGGCAATCTTGCCCGCATCCTTGGTCGCCTGACGTTGGGAGTCATTGAAGTAGGCCGGTACGGTAATGACGGCTTCGGTCACTTCTTCGCCCAGATAGTCTTCGGCGGTTTTCTTCATCTTCATGAGCACGCGCGCGGAGACTTCCGGCGGGGCCATTTTCTTGCCATTGGCCTCGACCCAGGCATCACCGTTGTCAGCGGCCACGATCTTGTAAGGGACAATGTCCATGTCCTTCTTCACCACGTCTTCGCTGAACTTGCGTCCGATCAGACGCTTCACCGCATACAGGGTGTTCTCGGGATTGGTCACCGCCTGGCGCTTGGCCGGCTGACCGACCAGTACTTCGTCGTCCTTGGTGAAGGCCACGATCGACGGGGTGGTGCGATCGCCTTCAGCATTTTCAATAACCTTGGGGGTGTTGCCATCCATGACAGCCACACAGGAATTCGTTGTCCCCAGATCAATTCCGATGATTTTAGCCATGTGAGTTTCTCCAAAAAATAATCAGTCAATAAGTATGTCGTTAAAATGCGGGGTGTCTTCGCTTTTTCAAGGCTTGCTGGCCACGACCACCAGAGCCGGACGAATGAGCCGACCATTCAGGCTGTAGCCCTTTTGGAAGACCTCAATGACCGTATCGGCCTCAAGCTCGGCAGATGGCAGCATGGTCATGGCCTGATGATATTCAGGATTGAACGGTTGCCCGGTCGGATCGATCGTCTGGACCCCATTGCTGCGCAATACATTCGCCAGCATCTTGCAGGTCAACTCGCCGCCTTCGCGAATCTGTTCAATGCCGGTATCATCGGCGGCAGCCGCCTCGACGCCTTTCTCCAGGCTGTCAAAAACTTCAAGCAGCTCGGGAACCACGCGGTCCAGCGCATATTTGCGGGCATTCTCGACATCACGCGCAGCACGCTTGCGAACGTTCATCATCTCGGCCTGTGCCCGAATGACATCCTCGCGAGCTTGCTGAAGCTCTTCATCTCGTGTCGCGGTGGATTCCTGATCAGAAGTCACATCGGCATCGATCGATGTGATCTTCGCCGAGGAATTCTCGCCACTACCCTGAGCGTTGCTGTTATGGTCTGTGGAGTCGTTGGTCTGCTGTTTGTCGTCTGTCATGACTGTCATTCCTGTCAGCGGTCGGTGATGGTCGGTTCATCGGGACCCATAGTTATCGAGATGAATTCATCGATGACTGGCCCGGCTCTCGATACACAGCTAAAATGCGGACACGAAATCATGATTCAAGCCCTGATATGCTGACAGAACTGACGATCAAGAATGTGGCCATCATCGATTTCCTGTCGATTGATTTCGCCGAGGGGCTGACCGCATTCACCGGTGAGACCGGAGCAGGCAAGTCCATTATCTTCGATGCGCTGGAACTGGCCATGGGTGAGCGCTCCGATTCAAGCCTGGTACGCCTGGGCGAACAACAGGCCGAAGTGACTGCGGTATTCAGCATTCGCAACGGTGCGGCCATTGCCCAGACCCTGGAGGATATGGGCATCGAGGCTCAGGACGAGCTGTACCTCAGACGAGTGGTCAATCATGACGGGCGCAGCAAAGCCTATATCAACGGTGCACCGGTGGCCGCTGCCCAGCTCAAGCGTCTGCGCCCGCATCTGGTCGAGATTCATGGCCAGAACCAGCATCACTCCATGTCAAAACCCGAACAACAGCTCAGTATCGTCGATAACCTGATCGATCACGCCGCCCTGCTCGTGCCACTGAACGACAGCGTGAAAGAATACCAGCGTATCGAGGACGAACTGGACGCTTTGAAACGGTCCAGTACGTTATCCGAAGCCGAGCTTGAGTTGCTGAACCTTCAAATCAGTGACCTGGAACAGGTGGTGATCCCAGGCGATCAGGTCGAAAGGCTGCATCAGCAACATCAGAAGCTGGCCCACGCCGACAGCCTGTTGAATGCGGCATCACAAGCCACCGAACAGATCGAGCAAGACAGCGGTGTAGTTGCCAGACTGGCCGATGCACTGCATGAGATCGACGCGGTCCTCAGCCATGATGCCAGCCTCTTCGAGGCCCACGAGCTGATCCAGTCGGCGATGATCCAGGCTCAGGAAGCCGCTTCATCACTGAATCGATACGCGCAAACGATCGAAGTCGACAACGACGAGTTGGATCGGATTGATGCCCAGCTGCGCGAACTGCATCGGCTGGCTAAAAAATATCTCTGCGACCCCGAAGAACTGCCGGTCCACCTGGATCGACTACTGACACGTCTTGATGGCTCTCGCGACAGTGAATCTCGACAGCAGGCACTGGAGACCAAATTGGACAATGTGCACTCGCGCTATTTGAAGCAGGCCAGGACCCTCTCCAAGGCGCGTCAAGGCCATGCCAGCACATTGGCAATAGCGGTGACCCGTGTGTTGTCCGATCTGGGCATGGCGCAGGCCGAATTTAGTATTGATTGTCACTTTGATGCCGACGGCGCAGTTCAGGCACGTGGCCAGGATCAGGTCCGATTTCAGGTCAGGACCAATTCAGGCAGCGCCATGGACGACATGAGCAAGATTGCCTCGGGCGGAGAAATGTCGCGGATCGCGCTGGCCATCAAAGTCGCCATGGGTGAACACCGTCCAGGCGCCGACCTGATGATCTTCGATGAAGTCGATACCGGCACTGGAGGTGCCATTGCCCAGATCATTGGCGAAAAACTGCGCATGGTCGCCAGCAGCCGCCAGGTCTTCTGCATCACTCACCTGGCACAGGTGGCCGCCTGTGGGCATCAGCAGGTTCGCATCAGCAAGTTGCTCAAGGACAATGCCACCATGACGATGGCACATACGCTGGACCAGGAAGAGCGTCTCGCCGAGCTGGCACGCATGATTGGTGGCAAGACGATTACCGATCAGACTCGCGCCCACGCCAATGAGCTGTTGGCCACGGCTCAAAGGTGAGCGAGCAGCGACTCACTCTTTAAACGGGATTGTGCCGATCTGGATGGATTGACGGCGACTGCCGTTGGTTTCGTACACAATGTCGGGCCGCTATTTCTTCTTGCGAACGTACAGAACCAGCGAGTGATCTTCCATTTCGTAGCCGTGTTCACGAACAATCTCCTGCTGCAATCGCTCGATTTCTTCGGAGTAGAATTCGGTCACCTTGCCGGTATCAATATCGACCATGTGATCGTGATGGGTGCCACGCTCCAGCTCGTAGACTGACTGGCCACCTTCGAAATTGTGCTTCATGACCAATCCAGCCGACTCGAACTGAGTCAACACGCGATAGACTGTCGCCAGGCCGATGTCGACGTCATTATCGATCAGCTGACGATAGATTTCTTCTGCCGTCATGTGTCGCGAGTCACCGCTCTCGAGAATGTCGAGAATTCGGATTCGGGGCAGCGTGACCTTCAGGCCAGCATTTTTCAGTTCTTGGTTTTGCACGTGATTAACGGGATCTTAATGGCATCTGTGTGGTCAATTATTGTATCATCGCCCACCTGAGATCGCCTAACGACTCGCAAGAGTATTTGAAGTTGACGAATCTGCTGGACGATCCACCCGTCAATCTGGTGCAGATTGACGGACGATCAACGTGCGCAAGTTACAGGGTACTCACACATGACACGACACATTCTGCTCATGGCCACACTGTTGGCCACCGGTCTGCTCAGTGGTTGCAATCTAGTCTACAAGATCGATATACAGCAAGGCAATGTGCTGACCCAGTCGATGGTCGATGAGCTCAGACCCGGCATGTCCAAGCGTCAGGTCTCGCTGGTTCTGGGAACGGCCGCCATTGAAAGCCCCTTCCATCAGAACACCTGGGAGTATGTCACCACTTATTATCGTCGAGGCGAGCGCATCCAGCGTAAAGTGCTGACACTCGGCTTCGAAGACAATCGACTGATTCAGATCGAAGGCGATTATGCGCCAGGCTCCGAAGCCGAAAGCGAAAGCGACGATGTCGTCGCCGGAAACAGCGCCGATACCTGATCAGTCCAGCTCTGACCTCACGATTCAAACTAAACGGCCATCCAGGTCGTTTTTTCGATCGACACATTCACTTCATTGAGATCACGTCAAGAATTTCATCAAGTTACTTAAAATAATTTACTTATATAAGATTCTTATAGCTACTTATTAAAAAATCTCTGATCAAATCTGAGCAAATCAACTTGAGAGGCAACAATGACAAGATCAAGGCACAAGATCCGAGTCATAGCGGTGCTATGACTCGGATCTTGTAACACAGAGATTATTGTTGGACTCAAGATAATCGTTCGCGATCTGATCAGATGGTGCCTTATACTTTCTCAGCAGCCTTTCGTCGACGAGTGTCCATGGGATCATTGATCAGGACTCGATAGATTTCGACCCGATCACGATGCGCAAGCAGCGTCAGTAGCGTGGTCTTCTGACTGAATAAACCGACCGTATTATCGCGTATCAGCAGTTCGGGACGATGCTCCAGAATGCCCGATTGTTCAATGGCGTCAAGAACAGTCAGTCCCTTTGTGAGCGTCACCGTCAGCAGAAACTGTTCGTCCGGTTCAGCATAGGCGACTTCGACCCACTGCCACTGGCGATTGTGCTCAGCAACGGTGTTGGTCGACTTTGAGTCAGCTGATTGCGGAGAGCGTGCGTCCATATCAGGCATTGGCTTGAGTGAAAATGTCATGAACCAGGCGTTTTACCATGATCTCGAATCCATGTCGAAAGGCAATGCCGAGCAGTTCACTGGAGAATTCGAAAGCCATTCCCAACGACATTCGGGCGGCTGTTTCGCTGACCGGTTCAAAGGTCCAGACCCCCAGCCCCCCTGCAAGGCACTGAATGGGCCTTCCAGCCGATCCATGATGATCCGATCGGGCGCTTCGAGGGTATTGCGAGTCGTGAAGCTCTGCGCCAATGGTCCGAACTGAACGGTCATTCCGGCATCGACCACGTGCAGCAATCTTCAGTCATGTCCTGCAACACTGTGGCGGCGCTGCACCCGTTCAGAAACTGCGGATATTGTACGACATCCGTCACCAGCTCGAACAGCTGATCAGGTGAATATGCTACGATGGCAGCTGTTGTAAATTGATGCATGAGCGTATTTTACACCCTGGATGTGAGGGCAGGAACCACCATTCGGTGAACGAACGTCAAGCTGTATTCGGTCTCGACCCGGTCGCTCTGCTCAACTTGACAATAGCCGGTCTGACACCCATCTAAACAGACAACATCGACACACTCATTGCCCTCGATAAGGACTGCCCCAGTGGCCAATACCAAGAAAAAAGCAAAGGCCCCATCAGCCACCATTGCTCGGAACAAGAAAGCCAAGTTCGAATATCACCTCGAAGAACGCTTCGAAGCCGGTCTGTCGCTGATGGGTTGGGAGGTCAAATCGATACGTGATGGCCGAATCAGCTTCAATGAAAGCTATGTCGAGTTGAAAAACGGCGAAGCATTTCTGGTCGGAGCCCACATCAGCGCCCTGTCCACCGCCTCCACGCACGTGACTACCAGTCCACTGCGCTATCGCAAGCTGTTGTTGCATCGCAGGGAGCTGTCCAACCTGATCGGTCGGGTCGAACAAAAGGGCTACACGCTGGTTCCGGTCGCCCTGTACTGGAAGCACGGCAAGATCAAACTGGAAATTGCTCTGGCCAAGGGCAAGATGGAGCATGACAA